>JBEKAP010000162.1:0-5518 GCA_050015875.1 Candidatus Dormibacteria bacterium
CCAGCGCAACCCGGTGCGCGCGCTGGGGGCGATGCCCGAGGGCGAGCTGGTCCGGGAGCGCAACCGCGAGGCCGCCTACTGGGACTGGGCCGGGCAGTGGGGGATGCTGTTCGCCTTCGGTCTGACCATCATCCAGATCTGGGTCGGTTACAGCTACGCCAAGGAGATCCAGCTCCACTCCCTGGACAGCTGGTACCAGATGATGTACGGCTGGATCTCCAACATCTTCCTGGCCCAGTTCGCCGGGCTGGGGCTGATCTTCATCTTCGGGGTCGCCTACTTCTGGCAGCGGCTGAAGGCGGCCGGCCAGCACGCCATCGCCCGTCGTCACCAGATCCTGCTGGTCCTGCTCATCCTTCTCTGGCTCTTCGGCATCCAGCCGGCCTGGTTCGCCGGCTCCTATCCGGACATCGTGGCCGCGCATCTCGCCAAGCCGTTCTGGGACGGCGGGCTGGAGGACCCCTTCGGCTTCTTCTTCCCCTGGAAGGTGATGGTCCTCATCGCGGACATGCTGATCGCGCTCTACGCTCTCTGGTCCTACATCCGGGCCCGGGTGCGCACCCCCATGACCATGGGCCAGGCCACTCGCGGCAGCCAGCGCCTGCTGATCGGGATGGCGGTCATGGTCGGGGTGATGATGCTGATCATGGGCGTCATCCGCGAGAGCTCCCGCAGTCCCTACCTGGTCAACCAGAACATCACCATCAACCACCAGGTGATCCTTCAGCAGCCGGCGCCGGACATCCCGCTCGGTCAGCGGCCGATCGGGCCATGAGCACCCTTTCCCAGCGGCCGCCGCTCGGCAGCGTCGCTCTCCGGATGCACATCTTCGGGCCCGCCGACCAGGAGCTGGCCGCGACCATGGCGCCGCCGTGGCCGGTCTGGATGCGCCACCTCTATGAGCTGCACGCATTGCAGAGCTCACACGTCGACGTGATCGCCGGAGAGGTGCCCGTCTCGGCGGCCCTCGCCGCCCTGCAGAGCCATCTCGCCCACCGGCTGGGGATGATCGGTTTCGTCTGCTCCCACCTCGAGGAGATGGGCTGGGAGATCTCGCTCACCGGTCCCGACCTGGTCGCGCACCGCGTGACCGCCCCCGGGATGGCCCGGGAGGCACTCGCGGCCCGGCACCTGGAGAGCGCCCTGCTGGCGGTGGGCGACGTCGACGAGCATGGTGCGATCCGTCTCTACGAGCCATGGGAGCTCGGCCCCGCCGCAGGGGATGCCCGCCCGACCGGTGAGGCCGCGCGTGAAGCCGGGGCCAGGAGCGGGGAGGATGGGAGGGGATGAGCGAGCTGCTGATCCTGGAGGGCGAGCCGATGGTCGGCCGCATCCTCGAGCACAAGCTCCGTCGTGAGGGGCACGAGGTGACCTGGCTGAGGACGGCCGGGCCGGCCACCCCGGCCACCGATGTCGCCCTGGTCGAGGTCGACCTCGGCGGGGATTCGCGGGCCTGGATGGCGGACGGCGCCGCCCCTCGAGTGGGCTGGTTCGCCATCTGCGAGCATGACGACGAGGCGGGGGCGCAGCGTGCCGTCCGCGCCGGCGCGGCCGGGGTGATCCGCAAGCCCTTCAAGCCGACCGTGGTGGCGTCCCAGGTGCGGACCCTCCTCGAGGCCGCCCGGTGACCGCCCTGGTCGCCGCCGAGCGGGGTCCGGCCGCCGGCGGCGCCGATCGAGCTCCGAGCGTCGTGGTCAGCGGCGCGATCCGTCGCTACCCCGGGGGGCGGAGCGTCGGGCCCATCGACATCGAGGTCGACGGCGGTGAGGTGCTCGCCCTGATGGGGTCCAACGGTGCCGGCAAGAGCACCCTCCTCCGCCTCCTCGCCAGCGCCGATCGCACCGACGGCGGGCGGATCAGCTGGTGGGGTGACGCCAACCCGCGGCGGGCGCGCCGCCAGATGGGGTACGCGGCGGACGAGCCGGTCGAGGAGACCACCCTCTCGCCCCGGCAGGCCACCTACTTCTGGTGCCGGCAGTGGGTCGGCGACGCGGACCTGGCGCGGCGGCTGACCGCGGAGACGCTGGACAGCCTCGGCCTCGGCGATCGTGCGGACGAGCCGGTGGGCAGCCTCTCTTACGGGCTGCGGCGCCGCCTGGCGCTCGCCCAGGCGCTCGCTCACCGCCCCGCATTGGCCCTCTTCGACGAGCCCAGCGCCGGCCTGGACCCGGACGGTGCGGCGGTGATCACCGCCGCGCTCCGGGCGCGCGCCGCCGCCGGGCTCACCACCGTGGTGGCCAGCAACGACCCCGAGTTCGTGGCCGGCGTCGCCGACCGGGTGGCGATGCTCCACCGGGGTCGCTGCCTTCGGGTGGCTCCGCTTCCCGAGCTGCTCGCCGAGGTGCCCCGGCGGCGCATCGTGGAGCTCCGGGTGGGCGACCCCGTGCCGGCTCGGAGCGATGCCTCCACCGGGCCGGGCACCGGCTCGGTCGCGGCGGCCGTCGTCGCGGATCTCAGCCCCGGTTGGGCCCAGCAGGCGCTGATCGTGGCGGTGACGGAGCGGCTGGCGAGCCTCCCCGGCGTCGTGCTGCTCTCGGCCGCTGACGGCCTGGTGGTCGCCGAGCTCGAGGAGGACGCCGCTCTCGCCCCGCTGGTCGCGGCGGCCGACTCCATCGGCGGAGGGGTGCGCAGCCTCGAGGTGCGCCGCCCCGACCTTCGCGAGTGCTTCCACGCGCTGGTGGGCGAGGAGGGGGCCACGCGCGACGTGGACGTGCGGGCGGAGCTTCCGGGGCGGGGTCTGCGATGAACGCGACCGTGCCGATCCGCCGCCGCGCCGGGCGTGGCCCGACCCCTCTCCCAGCACCTCGGCGCGCCGTGCTGGCGCGCCTGATGCCCCGCGGGACCCTCGGCCGTGAGCTCCTCGTGGTCGCCGCCCGCCGCCGCGCCCTCGCCCTCAAGGTGGGCATCCCGCTGATCCTCGCGGTGCCGCTCATCGTCGGTGGGGCGCCCACCTTCTGGGCCGGGATGCTCCTCACCGTGCTGGTGGCGATGATGGGCGCCGTCGGCACCGCGGTCAACCTCGCCCGGGCCCGGCAGTCCGGCCTCCTCGTCCGGCTGGCCCTGGTCCCCCGTCCGGGGTGGAGGGTGGTCGGGGGCGTGGTCGGCGCCGGAGCCATCGTCGACCTGCTCCAGCTGCTCCCCGTGATCGTCGTGGTGGCCGTCGCCGGGAGCGCCGGACCCGAGCAGTGGGCCGGCCTGCTGCTCGCGGTGATGGCCGGGCTGCTCACCGGCAGCCTGCTCGGCTGCCTGGTCGCCTGCCTCGCCGGTGGGGTGGGGGAGGTGCTCCTCGACGTCTGCGTCCTGCTGGCACCCCTCCTCTTCTTCGGCGGGCTCTTCACCGGTGTCCCCCGCCTCGGGTGGGGCTGGACCGTCGCCACGATCGACCCCTTCGGTCAGCTGGGGAGCGCCTTCATCGGCGCTTTGGGTGGCACCCCCGCCTTCTCCCCGATCACCGTGTTGCTGGTCAGCGCCGCCGCCATCGTGGCCGCCCTGGCCGCGGTCGGGCTGCTCAGCCGGCCGCTGCTGGAGCGGCGCTGAGGGGGGCGAGGCCGTGATCCGGTCCTCCCGGTCCGGCGCACCACCCTCTCCACGCACCCGGCGCCTTCCTGGCCTGGTGCTCGGCCTGGCGGGCGTGGCCGTCGCCGTCTCGGCCTGTGGTGGTCAGCCGAGCCTGCTCGCCTCGCAGCTCGGCCTGGCCCAGGCCGCGCACCCTCACACCCTGGCCTCCGCCACCTACGACACCAGCCCCGATGGCGGCATCTACGTCAACCCGGATCCGATTCACGTCACCCTGCTCGGGCGCATCCCCATGGAGCCCCTCGCCCGGACGCTCGGGGCGGGCGGCCAGTGGGCGGCGCTCCGCGGCCTGGGCGACCTCACCGCCGTCGGATTCCAGCTCACCAACAACGGCCTGGCCGGCAGCAACCCGGAGCTCGACTCCCTCCAGATCGCCTCCTCGTCCTGGGCCACCTGCGAGGCCGGCAGCAGCGAGGCGCTCTGCCCCGCGGGTCTCAGCCGGTCCACCTTCGACAAGTTCTACTACCCCGCCTACCCGCTGGCCGGCCTCAGCTCGGTGGCCATCGACGGCAGCTGCTCGGTCAACATCGACCCCGGGCAGACGATCACCGTGATCCTCGTCTACCCCCCGGTCCGGACCACCAGCTACGTGACCTGGGGAGAGTACGGGACCTTCGCCGTCGCCCTTCCCCTCGGCGGCGGGCTGCCCGCCGGGGCCGGTGCGCTCCGTGCCAACATCTGCGTGCCTCCCGACACCACCCAGGGCTCATGACCCGTCTCACCGCGTCCGAACGGCTCCCGGCACGAGGTCGGCTCGCTGATCCCGCGGACGGCGCGCCCGCCGAGTGGGGCGAGCCTGCCGCGAAGGGACGTCCCGCCCCCGCCTGGCGGGTCCACATCCCAACCGTCGAGGAGAGCTGCATCCGGGTGCGCTGCCGGCAGCCCGCGGGCAGCGGCCCCTGGCCCCTGACCACCGCGCTCGTCGAGCTGGCCCGGCTCGGGCTGCGGCCCACCGAGCGCTTCCGCAGCCTGGGCACCGGACGGGGGAGACCACTCCTCCACGCCCAGGAGGCCGAGTGGCGCGGGCTCGCGGTCCACCTGGAATCGGTCGTCACCGCGGGGGGTGAGGTGGTCGAGGCGGCGCTGGCCCTGCCCGGGATGGACGAGGTCGTGCTCTGCGCCGGTGAGGACGAGTGGTGGGAGCTGGTCGACGCCTTCGCCGCCGCGGTCGACGCCGGCCACGGCGCCCTTGTGGACGGCGAACCGGTGGAGCTGAGCCCCGCCGGCACCGCGCTCGGCTGGCGCCGGCGCGCCGCCGACCACCTCGGGCTCCTCCTTCCCGAGGGGACCGAGGTGGCCTGGGGCGGCATGGCCGACGTCTATACCACCCTCCCCTCGAGCGGTCTCGAGGTCGTCCTTCGGTGAGTGCCGGGCTGGAGCTGGGAGCGGCCGACCCGTCGGGGGCCGCCGGGGTGCTGGTCACCGCCCACGAGCGGCTGGGCTACGCCCTCCTGATCGTCCTCGCCGCGGGGCTGGCGCTCGCCCTCCTCGCCGTCCGCGATGCGCGGCGGCTGCCCACGGTGCGGGCCTATCTGTGACTCGCGGTGGCGGCCCTCGGGCTGCAGGGGATCGCCGGGATCAGCCTGCTTCTCGCCGGCGAGCGACCCGCCGAGGGGCTGCATCTCATGTATGGCCCGCTGACCCTGGTCTCCCTCCCTCTCACCGTCCTCTTTGCCCGTGGATGGGCACCGAGGCGGGAGGCCTGGACCCTGGGTGCCGGCTTCCTGATCGCGCTGCTCCTCGCCATCCGAGCCCTGATGACCGGCTGATCCCGGCCGCGCACGGCGCGCGGCCTCGCCGCTGCACCGCGTTGGGCGCGACCCGTGCGCGCCGGATGTTTGCGAGACCGTCACGGATGGGCCGCAGCCATGTCGTATGGCGGGCCTAGTGTCAGGGTGCCATGTCTGTCTCCGTGCGCGGCCGGCGGCCCCAGCCCTGGCAG
>JBEKAP010000163.1:0-5453 GCA_050015875.1 Candidatus Dormibacteria bacterium
AGAGTGGAGTGCTCGACCCTCGGTCCGGCCGCTGGGCCGTCGGTGAGATCGCCCGGGCACTGGGGTTTCCGGTGAGCGACCCGGGGCGGCCGGCTGCGGCGCTGGGCGGGCCGGCGGCCTGGCCGGCCCTGGGTCCGGACCCGACACCGCTCCCGGCGGCCCCCGCTCCGCCCCCGGCGGCCGCCGCCGGCCTCCCTCCGCAGCCCGCGCCGTACGCGCCGCCTCCGCCGCTCGCCTGGCCGCCCACGCCACCCGCGGCACCATCGCCGTTCACGCCACCCAGCGCACCGGCGGCGTTCGCTCCGCCATCGGCGCCGGCGCCCTTCCCAGCACCCCCGGCACCGGCGCCCTTCCCCTTCGCCTCCCCCGGGGTCCCTTCGCCGGTCGCGCCCCCGCTTCCTCCCTCCGGGTTCACCCCACCCGCCCCCGCTTCCTTCGGGGGACCCGGCGCGCCCGCGTCCTTCGCGGGTGCCGGCGCACCCCCGCCCTCGGCCGTCCCGGGTGGTCCGCCCCAGGGACCCCAGTGGGCGGGCGCGCGACCACCCGCCCCGGCACCCCCGGGCGGTCCTCCAGGGGGGCCACCACCGTGGGCTCCCCCCAGAGGCTCACAGCCCTCCAGGCACCGCCCGCTGGCGCTGATCGCGGCGATCGTCGTGGTGGTGCTGCTCGTCGGCTACGCCGGGGTCGCCGCGATAGCCGGGCTCCCACCCTTCAGGGCTGCCGCCTCACCCACCCCGGTCGCCGGCACCACGTCCACGCCCACGCCCGCGCCGACAGCCACGATCGTCCCCTCGTCGTCGCCCACGACCTCGCCGGCCGGGCCATCGTCGACACCCTCTCCGTCGCTCAGCCCGCTGAGCAGTCTCCTCCCCACCTACATCACCGGAAACGCCAGCGACAGCTGCTCCGACGAACCGAGCGACGCCTACGTGGCGAGCGGCGAGAGCGGCGAGGAGCTCTGTGACCTGACCGAGAACAACAACGTCGAAGAGGACTACGTGCTCTACGCGGGCTTCCCGACCGAGGAACCGGCAACCGCCTACTTCGCCTCCCTGCTCACCGCCAACGGCATGAAGGCCACCCAGGGCAATTGCCAGAACGTCACGCTGGTGGCCGACGCCGACGGGAGCTCCCAGTACTGCGAGAACAGCTACACCACCAGCACCAGCAGCGGTTCCGATTTCGTCTTCACCGGCAGCCCGAACTTCGAGATGGGCAATGGCAACCCGGTCTCAAGCCTCGACCTCTGCTCCGATGTCAACAGCGTCGATGTGCTCGGCTTCACCGACCCGACCTACGCCGCGGTGGGCATCGCCATAAGCTGCGTCGGCAGCGAGGAGGACCAGCAGGTCGACTCCGACTTCCTCGCGGGCGACTTCTTCCTGGGGAGCTGAGCGAACTCTGCCCAGCCGAGGGACACGCCGCGACCGCTAGGACGGGCCGGGGAGGCTCCCACGGTCCCGCCGGCGACGGCGCACCTCGGCGACCTTGAGCCGGTAGAGGGCCCGCTCCAGTTTGGCGGCGGCCATGGCATCGCCGGCATGCTCGGCCAGGACCTCCTCCGCAGCGCGGCGCGCCGCCTCGGCGCGTGTCTGGTCGATGTCCTCGGCGCGCTCGGCGGCATCGGCGAGGATCACCACCCGGTCGGGCAGCACCTCCAGGAAGCCCCCGGAGACGAAGAGGTACTCCTCCACGCCGTCGTTGCGCACCATCACCTCGCCGGTCCGGAGCGGGGTGAGGAGGGGGATGTGGTGAGGCAGCACGCCCAGGTCGCCGGCCGATCCGGGCGCGAGCACGAAGTCGGCCTCCTGGGAGAGCACCCGCCCCTCCGCGGTGACCAGCTCGACATTCAGCTTCGCCATCAGCTGTCCCTGTCCGGCTTCGCCTTCCTGGCCCGTCCGGGTGCCACCGGCGCCTTCGTGGCCGCCGGCTCAGCCTCACCCGGCTCGTCAGACGCCCCGTCCGGCTCGCCGGGTGCCGCCCCATCGGCGGGGGCTGCTGCCTGGGGAGCCTCACCTCCCAGCTCCTTCCCCTTGGCGACCGCCTGATCGATGGTCCCGACCATGTAGAAGGCGTCCTCGGGGAGGTCGTCGTGCTTCCCGTCCAGGATCTCGCCGAAGCCGCGGATGGTCTCCTCGAGCTTCACGTACATGCCCGGGCGGCCGGTGAAGACCTCGGCGACCTTGAAGGGCTGGGAGAGGAAGCGCTGCACCCGCCGGGCGCGGGCGACGGTGAGCTTCTGATCGTCGGTGAGCTCCTCCTGGCCGAGGATGGCGATGATGTCCTGGAGGTCCTTGTACTCCTGCAGGATCCGCTTCACACCGGTGGCGACCCGGTAGTGCTCCTCGCCGACGATCCGGGGGTCGAGAGCGCGGCTCGTCGAGTCGAGCGGGTCCACGGCGGGGTAGATGCCGATCTCGGTGAGGGCGCGGGAGAGGGACACGGTCGCCCCCAGGTGGGCAAAGGTCGTCGTCACCGCCGGGTCGGTGTAGTCGTCCGCGGGGACGTAGACCGCCTGCACCGAGGTGATCGAGCCGGTGCGCGTGGAGGTGATCCGCTCCTCCAGGTCGCCCATCTCGGTGGCGAGGGTCGGCTGGTATCCGACCGCGCTCGGCATCCGCCCGAGCAGTGCCGAGACCTCGGCCCCGGCCAGGACGTACCGGAAGATGTTGTCGATGAAGAGAAGGACGTCGGCGCTCTTCTCGTCGCGGAAGTACTCGGCCAGGGTGAGGCCGGTGAGGGCGATCCTCGCCCGGGCGCCGGGTGGCTCGTTCATCTGACCGAAGACCAGTGCCGTCCGGTCGAGGACTCCCGACTCCTTCATGTCGCCGTAGAGGTCACGGCCCTCACGGGTGCGCTCCCCGACCCCCGCGAAGACCGAGTAGCCGCTGTGCTCCTCGGCGATGTTGCGGATCATCTCGTTGACCACGACGGTCTTGCCGACACCGGCACCGCCGAAGAGCCCGATCTTGGACCCCTTGGAGAAGGGGCAGATCAGGTCGATGACCTTGATCCCGGTCTCCAGGATCTGCTGGCTCACGTCCTGCTCGCTGACGGGCGGCGGCTTGCGGTGGATGGGTCGACGCTCCGCGTCCGGCGCGGGCTTGCCGTCGATCGGGTCGCCGATGACGTTGAACATCCGGCCCAGGGTCACCTCGCCCACCGGGACGGTGATCGGCTGACCGGTGGCGACCACCTCGTCGCCGCGGCGCAGGCCGTCGGTCGTGTCCATGGCGATGGTGCGGACCACGCCGTCGCCCAGGTCCTGCTCCACCTCCAGCACCAGCCGGCCGCCCTCGCGGGCGATCTCGAGCGCGTCGTACGTGTGCGGAAGCCGTCCGCCGGCGAAGGACACGTCGACGACCGGACCCATGATCTGCACGATCCGGCCCGTGCCGGTGACTGTCTTCGGAGCTGCCATTTGTCCCATGACTCCTTGAATCGCTCGCTCAGGCCTCGTCGAGGGCGGTGGACCCACTCACCACCTCCATGAGCTCGGTGGTGATGCTGTTTTGACGTGCCTTGTTGGCGGTGAGGGTGAGGCTTTGGATGACCTCCCCGGCGTTCTCGGCGGCGTTGTGCATGGCCATGACCCGGGCCGCCTGCTCGCTGGCGAGATTCTCGAGCACGGCGCGATAGACCTGCGCCTCCACGTAGCGCGGCAGGAGGGCGTCGAGGACATCCGCGGAGTCCGGCTCGTACTCGAAGTCGGAGTGCGAGCTGGTGGCACCGGCCGGCGGCTCGACCGGGAGCAGCCGCTGCATCGTCGCCTCCTGCCGTCCCGCGCTCAGAAACCGCGCGTAGATGAGGTCGACCTGGTCGCACTCCCCCTGCTCGTAGCGCTCCATGGCGATCCGGATCGCGGGCAGGATGGTGGCGAGGGTGGGGCGGTCCCCGTAGTTGCTGACATCGCCGATGAGGTTTCGATTCATCCGGCGCATCGCATCCCGTCCACGGCGACCGATGCTGACCACCTCGGTGGGGGTACTCCCGCTCGCGCTCTCCCGGAGCGCCACCCGAACGCTGTTGCTGTTGAGACCGCCGACCAGCCCGCGGTCGCTGGTGACCAGGACCAGGCAGCGGTGGGCGACGGGGCGCACCGCGAGGTAGGGGTGCTCGTACCCCGAGGTGCGCGCCATCAGCTCGGCCATCACACCGGTCAGCTCGTCGGCGTAGGGGCGCGCGTTCTGCATCCGCTCCTGCGCACGGCGCAGCTTGGAGGCAGCGACCAGCTCCATCGCCTTGGTGATCTTCTGGGTGTTGGCGACGGTCCGGATGCGGCGGCGGAGGTCGAGGAGGCTCGGCATCGGCTACGCGTAGCCCTTCTTGAAGTCGTCGATCGCGGCGCGGATCCTCGCCTCCAGATCCGCGGAGACCGCACCCTCGGCGACGATCGTCGTCTCCAGGTCCGGGTGGTTCTGCTCCAGGAAGCGGAGCAGCGAGCGCTCGAAATCGGAGACCCGGTCGACCGGGACGTCGTCGAGGTAACCCCGGGTGCCGGCGAAGATGGCCATGACCTGGCGGGCGAAGGGGACCGGCTCGTACTGCGGCTGGTTGAGCAGCTGGGTCATCCGCTGGCCGCGCTCCAGGGTGGCACGGGTCCGCTTGTCGAGATCGGCGGCGAACTGCGAGAACGCCTTGAGCTCGCCGTACTGGGCCAGGTCCAGCTTGAGCTGGCCGGCCACCTGCTTCATCGCCTTGGTCTGGGCAGCCGAACCGACCCGGGAGACCGAGAGACCGACGTTGATGGCCGGCCGGGTGCCGGCGTTGAAGAGGTCGGTCTCCAGGTAGATCTGACCGTCGGTGATGGAGATGACGTTGGTGGGAATGTAGGCGGAGACGTCGTTGGCCTTGGTCTCGATGATGGGAAGCGCGGTGAAGGTGCCCCCGCCCTCCTCATCGGACATCCGGGCGGAGCGCTCGAGCAAGCGGCTGTGCAGGTAGAAGACGTCACCGGGGTAGGCCTCGCGCGACGGCGGCCGGCGGAGCAGCAGCGAGAGCTGGCGGTAGGCATCGGCGTGCTTGCTCAGGTCGTCGTAGACGATGAGGGCGTGCCGGCCCTTCTGCATGAACCACTCGCCCATGGCACAGCCGGCGTAGGGGGCGATGTACTGAAGCGGGGCGGGATCCGCGGCGGTCGCCGCGATGATGGTCGTGTACTCCATCGCCCCGAACTGCTGGAGCGTGGCGGCGACCTGGGCGACCGTCGAGGCGCGCTGGCCGATCGCGACGTAGATGCAGGTGACGTCGCCGCCCTTCTGGTTGATGATCGTGTCGAGGGCGATCGCGGTCTTGCCGGTCTGCCGGTCGCCGATGATCAGCTCACGCTGTCCACGGCCGATCGCGAACATCGAGTCGATCGCCTTGATGCCCGTCTGCATGGGGGAGGTGACCCCCTGGCGGAGGAGCACCCCGGGGGCGATCCGCTCCAGGGGCATGGTGTCGGCAGTCTC
>JBEKAP010000164.1:0-5407 GCA_050015875.1 Candidatus Dormibacteria bacterium
GCACCGCTGGTGCGTTTCGGAATGGCCAAGTCGCCCCGCCAGCGCTACCTGCGGGCCTGGGATTTCGCCGAGTCCGTTGAGGGCGCGGGCGTGACGGTGGGCGGGGCGGAGTGGGAGCGCCGTGGCCGCCGCCGCCTCGCCACCGCGGTGGCGGCGATCCTGGGCCCGCAACCCGGGGGTGACGGCGGCGACTCCTCTCGAGGCCTGATCGGGCGATCCCGCTTCCGTCGAAGGATTCGAACCTAGCCCGTCCCGGCCGCGTGGGCCGCAATCGCCGTCCGGTACACGTCGATGGTGCGCAGAGCCACCTGCTCCCAGGTGAACCTCTCCAGCACCCGGCTCCGCCCGGCCGCTCCCAGGCGGCCGGCGAGGTCGGGGTCGGCGACCAGCTGATTGATCCTCTCCGCCAGGGCGGCCTCGAACTGGCGGGCGACCGCCGGGTCGGAGGCGACCGCCTCGGGGTCGCAGGGGACCAGGTAGCCGGTCTCCCCGTCCACGACGATCTCGGGGATGCCGCCCACCGCGCTCGCGACCACGGCCGCCTCGCAGGCCATCGCCTCCAGGTTGACCAGGCCGAACGGTTCGTAGATGGAGGGGCAGACGAAGGCGGTGGCATGACTGAGGATCTGGACCAGCTCGGAGCGGGGCACCATCTCCTCGATCCACACCAGCGATGCTCCCGCCGCCCGCGCCGCGTCGCGCAGCTCCCGCGCCTCGGCGGCGATCTCCAGCGTGTCGGGGGCGCTCGCGATGAGCACGAGCTGGGCGGCGCGGTCGATCCGAGGAGCGGCGCAGAGGAGGTGGTCGAGGCCCTTCTGACGGGCGATCCGGCCGACGAAGACGACGAGCGGCCGGAGGGGATCGATTCCGTGGCGGAGCAGGGCGGCGTCCCCGTGGTCGGGGACGTAGGCCCGCGCGTCGATGCCGTTGTGAATGGTGTGGACTCGGCCGGGGTCCACCGCCGGATAGCAGGCGAGCAGGTCCCGGCGCATCGCCTCGGAGACGGCGATCACCGCGTCGGCGGCGAGCAGGGCGGTGCGCTCGCAGAAGAGCGAGAGGGCATAGCCGCCGCCGAGCTGCTCGGCCTTCCAGGGGCGGAGGGGCTCCAGGCTGTGGGAGGTGCACACGTGGGGGACGTCCCAAACCAGCTTCGCCAGGTGCCCACCCAGGTTCGCGTACCAGGTGTGCGAGTGGACCAGGTCCATCCCCTCCAGCCCTCGCGCCATGGCGAGGTCCACCGACATCGCCGCGAGCGCCGCGTCCTCGGGCCGTCCCCCGAGCAGGGACTCCCAGGGTTGGTAGGCGGCGGCCACCAGGGGCGAGCTGCGCGGCTCCCCGAAGCAGTGCACCCGGACCTCGACGTGGCGGGCCAGCTCCCGGGTCAGGTACTCGACGTGGACTCCGGCGCCCCCGTACACCTCCGGGGGGTATTCCCGGGTGAGGATCCCGACCCGCATCAGTCGAGGGGCTCGATGACCTGGCGCTTGGCGATCACCACGATGCCGTTGTCGGAGACGGTGAAGCGCCGTGCCTCGATCTTGGGGTCATGCCCGATGACTGCGCCGGCGGGCACCACGACCTCCTTGTCGATGATCGCGTTGCGAACCACCGCTCCCTCCCCGACCTCGACGCCTTCCAGAAGGACGCTGCCCTCGACGAGGGCGCCCGGTCCGACCCGCACCCCGGGGGAGAGGACGGAGCGGCGCACCGTGCCTCCGGAGACGATCACCCCGGGGCTCACGATCGAGTCCACGGCGATGCCGCGCCGGGTCTCCTCGTCGAAGACGAACTTGGCCGGGGGCAGCGGGCCGTAGAAGGAGTAGATCGGCCACTCCAGGTTGTAGAGGCTGAACATCGGGACCACCGAGACCAGGTCCATGTGGGCGTTGTAGTAGGCGTCCAGGGTGCCCACGTCGCGCCAGTAGCCGTGGTTCTGCTCGGTGCTCCCCGGCACGACGTTGTGCTCGAAGTCGTACACGGCCGCCTCTCCCCGCTCGACGAGGCGGGGGATGATGTCGCCGCCGATGTCGTGGCCGCTCGTGTGCCTCTCGGCGTCCTCGACCAGGGCGTCGATGAGGAAGGGGGCGGTGAAGACGTAGTTGCCCATCGAGGCGCGGCAGTGCTCGGGGTCGCCGGGGAGGCCGTCGCTGTGGGCCGGCTTCTCGTGGAAGGAGGTGATCCGGTCCCGCTGGCACTCGATGATCCCGAATTCGCGGCACTCGGAGGTGGGGACCTTGACCGACGCCACGGTCACCCCGGCGCCGCTGGCGATGTGGTGGGCGAGCATCTGGCGCGGGTTCATCCGGTAGAGATGGTCGGCTCCGAAGACCAGGACGTAGTCGGGCTTCTCGTCGCCCAGGAGGTTGAAGTTCTGGTAGATGGCGTCGGCCGACCCCGAGAACCAGCGCGGCCCGCGGCGCATCTGGGCCGGCACCGGCGTCACGTAGTTTCCGAGCAGCGGGGAGAGTCTCCAGGCCTGGCTGATGTGGCGGTCGAGGCTGTGGCTCTTGTACTGGGTGAGGACCGCGATGCGGGTGAACTCCGCGTTGACCAGGTTGCTCAAGACGAAGTCGATGAGCCGGTACACGCCCCCGATGGGGACCGCCGGCTTGGCCCGGTCCTTGGTCAGTGGCCAGAGCCGTTTGCCCTCACCGCCCGCGAGGACGATGGAGAAGACACGCGGGGGACGGCGCAAGGCTCCGGCGGGGTCCGCAACCCCAGAACGCTGATCTGCCATCTCCGTCAGCGATCATCGCAGACCGCCGCGGTGAGCGGGTTATCGCGGAGGGGTGAGTCCGCGCGGGCTGGTCATCCGGCGGGGCGCGGGGCGGCGGCGGGCCCGGGCCGGGCATCCGACCTCGGGATCATCACCACGGCCACCGCGGAGGACGCGAAGGCGAAGGCGGCGGCGACGACGAGCGCCACGCCGATGCCGGCCCCGAGCAATGGGCCCGCCGCCGCCGACCCCAGCGGGCTGCCGACGTAGTTGATCGACATGCTGACCGCGATGGCCCGGCCGAACCAGGCGGGATCGGTGCGGCGCTGGCGCATCGAGAACATCCCGATGTCCACCGGCCCCCCGGCACCTCCGAAGACGAGCATGGCCAGGGTGACGCCGAGGAGGTCTGGGGCCACCGCCAGGCCCACGAAGGCGATGCCGGTGGCGAAGAGGCCGGCCGCCATCAGGCGGCGCTCCCGGCCGTGGCTGCCCCGATGCCCGAGCACGACCGCCACGAACCCGCCGCTCAGGGCGCTGAGCGCCCAGAGGACTCCGACCACGGCGGCGTTCTGATGAAGGTGGTCGAGGACGAGCACGGGGAGGGCGACGATCAGCAGCCCGCTGGCCACGTTGGAGACGGCGATGCTGACCGCGATGCCGCGGAGGGTGGCGTTCCGGGCCACGTAGCCGAGCCCGGCTCCGGCATCGCGGAGGATGGACTGTGACCGGGGGGTGCGCGCGGGCAGCGGCAGCGGGGTCATCCCGAGCAGGGACAGCACAGCGGCGACGAAGACGACGGCGGTCGCAACCAGGGCCGCCGGGCGTCCCACCAGCCCGGCGATGACCGCGGCCAGGGGGGCCCCGATCACGGCGGCGACGACGAACCCCGTGCTGTCGGCGGCGTTGGCCCGGTCCCACAGATGGTGGGGGACCAGAACCGGGAAGAGCGTCCGCGCGCCGGCCCCGCTCAGGGGGTTGGTGAACGAGCCGAGCACGGCGATGGCGATCAGCAGTTCCGGGTTGAGGACGCCGGCCTCGCCGAGCACCACGATGAGCGCCAGCGCGAAAGCGGCGATCGAGTAGTCGAGCATGATGAGCCGGACCCGGCCGCTGCGATCCAGCAGGGCGCCGGCCAATGGGCTGACCACGATCCCGGGAAAGGCACTGGCGAAGACCGTGACGCCGGCGATCGCGGGCGAGTGGAAGCGCTGGAGCGCGAAGAGCACGAGCGCGACCGTCCACATCTGCCCACCGATCCGTCCGAGCAGCGCCGCCAGCATCAGGCGGGGGAGTCCGGGGACCCTGAGGAGGCTGCGGTAGGTGGCGGGGAGCGTGGCGGGGGTGTTCATGGCGGGAAACGGAGGCGGGACGCCCGGTGGAGTCCCGCGGCCCGGCCGGGTTCGGCTGGACGCGCCCTGAGGCCGAGGAGGAAGGGCTGGCGCAGGCCAGGGTCAGATACTAGTCCGGCGCCCGGCGAGCGCCCCGTCCGGTCCGCGCCACTGGTGAGCTCCGGCGCCCGAGGTCAGGGTTGGGAAGCCGAGACCGGGCCGGTCGCCTCCTCGCCGGGCGGTCGGCCGACCGCCCGCCTCAGCAGGCCGACGAGCGTCGCGCACTCCTCGTCGGTGAGCCTCTCGAGAAGCCGGCCGACACCCTCCCGCCAGGCGGTCTCCCTTCGCGTCACCAGCTCCTGACCTCGCGAGCTCAGGGCGACCCTCACCAGCCGTCGATCGTCGGGGTCGCTCATCCGCTCGATCAGCCCCAGCTTCACCAGGCGGTCGGACATCTGCGTCGCGCTGCTCAGCGATGCCGCATCGAGACAGCCGGCGAGCTCTCCCATGGTGACGGCGCCGCGCCGGGCGATGGTGTGGAGCGCGTGCATCTGCTGCATGGTGATGGCTCCCATCTCCGCATGGATGTCGGCCGGGATCACCCGCGTCATCAAACGCCGCATTCTCGGTTGGAGGTCGAGGAACTCGTCGACCAGCTCGGCGCGGGACCCCGCCGCGGACGTGGAGCCGGCGCTCAGCATCAGCTCGCCTCCTCCAGCGCGTTGACGAACTGGCTCGCGTAGAGGTCGTGATAGAAGCCGCGGCGCTCCATCAGCTCGACGTGACTGCCCTGCTCCACGATCCGCCCGCCGTTCATCACCACGATGGTGTCGGCGTTGCGGATGGTCGAGAGCCGGTGAGCGATCACGAAGCTGGTGCGCCCGTGGCGCAGGCGCGCCATCGCCTCCTGGATGAGCACCTCGGTGCGGGTGTCGACATTGCTCGTGGCCTCGTCCAGGATCAGGATCGTCGGGTCCGAGAGGAAGGCACGGGCGATGGTGAGGAGCTGCCGTTCGCCGGCGGAGATGTTGGACGCATCCTCGTCAAGGACCGTGTCGTAGCCCTCGGGAAGGGTGCGGATGAAGTGGTCGGCGTGAGCGGCCTTGGCGGCGGCCACCACCTCCTCGGTGCTCGCGCCGCTCTTGCCGTAGGCGATGTTGTCCCGGACGCTTCCCGCGAAGAGCCAGGTGTCCTGGAGGACCATCCCGAACATGTCGCGAACACTCGCGCGGGACAGCTCGTGGGCGTCGACGCCGTCCAGGTAGATGTGCCCGCCGTCGATCTCGTAGAACCGCATCAGCAGGTTCACGATCGTGGTCTTGCCGGCCCCTGTCGGCCCCACGATGGCCACCGTCTCACC
>JBEKAP010000165.1:0-5404 GCA_050015875.1 Candidatus Dormibacteria bacterium
CTCGGCGCGATTGCATCTCGCGCCTGCGCAAGCCCCACTCGACGACGTGCCCCACCGGCCGCCTCTCACGGTGACCGGGTCAGCCCACCTCAGCTGTCTGCCCTGCGTGCCTCGGCGCGATTGCATCTCGCGCCTGCGCAAGCCCCACTCGACGACGTGCCCCACCGGCCGCCACTCGTGGTGGTCGACACCCAGGCAGCCAGGGTGGCCGGCCCTGTCGAGTACCGGGCGCGTATCGTCTTTGGCATGCAGCTGCGCAATCTCGGTCGCACCGGTATCCAGGTCAGCCCGCTCTGCCTCGGCGCCATGATGTTCGGCGCCTGGGGTAACCCGGATCACGAGGAGTCGATCCGCATCATCCACCGCGCCCTCGACGCGGGGATCAACTTCGTGGACACGGCCGACGTCTACTCGCAGGGGGAGTCCGAGCAGATCGTCGGCAAGGCCCTGGCCGGGGGACGGCGGGACCAGGTGGTGCTCGCCACCAAGGTGCACAGCCCGATGGGCGATGACCCCAACGCGCGGGGCAACTCCCGGCGCTGGATCGTCCGCGAGTGCGAGTCCAGCCTGCGCCGGCTGCAGACGGACTGGATCGACCTCTACCAGATCCACCGGCCGGACCCGAGCTGCGATATCGACGAGACTCTCGGCGCGCTGTCCGACCTGGTGCGGGCCGGCAAGATTCGCGCCTTCGGCAGCTCCACCTTCCCCGCATCGCAGATCGTCGAAGCCCAGTGGGTCGCCGAGCGCCGCGGCCGGGAGCGCTTCGTCTGCGAGCAGCCGCCCTACTCGCTGCTGGTGCGTGGCGTGGAGGTCGAGGTGCTCCCCGTCTGCCAGAAGTACGGCATGGGCGTCATCCCCTGGAGCCCGCTCGCGGGCGGATTCCTCTCCGGCGCCTACCGCCGCGGCGGGGCGGCGCCGACCAGCATGCGGGCCACCCGGCTGCCCCAGCGCTACGACCTGACGCTTCCGGTCAACCAGCGCAAGCTCGACGCCGTCGAGGAGCTCACCAAACTTGCCGGCGAGGCGGGCATCAGCCTCATCCACCTCGCCCTCGCCTTCGTGATCCGCCACCCGGCGGTGACCGCAGCGATCATCGGGCCGCGAACCATGGAGCACCTGGAGAGCCAGCTCGGCGCGGCCGAGGTGACCCTCGACGACGCCACTCTCGACCGCATCGACGAGATCGTGCCGCCGGGGACCAACCTCAACCCCGCCGACGCAGGCTGGGCTCCGCCTGCGATCACCGACAGCCGGTTGCGCCGCCGCTGATCCGAACCGCCCGGTCGGGTCAGAAGCAGCGTCTGCTCCACGACTCGGGGCCGCGTGAGGGGATTCGCCAGTCGATGCAGCGGGAGACGGATTGGAAGGCTGCCTTCCATCGGGAGGTCATGTACAGCCCCGGTACCGATTGCTAGCATGACCATGCCCACACCCGGTTGTGGCGATCCATGGGGACGCCACCCCGACCACAGGAGAGAGGGAAGACATGCGCAATTGGCTTGCCATCGGACACACCGGATCGGCCGCGCCCCCTCCTCCGGGAGTCGGCATCCTCGCCACCCGGCGCTGGAAGATCGGTGCTTCGGCGTTCGCTCTCGCGCTGGCACCCGGCCTGCTGTTCAGCGGCCCTCCCTCCGCCGCGGCGTCCTTCACTCCGATCACCGTCGGCCAAACTGGTACGGGCTGGGATGGAGGCGCTTCCAATTCCTCGCTGAAGGTCACGTTCTCCAAGACCACCACGGCCGGCGACCTGCTGGTGGCAGCGTTTCAGTTGCGCAACACCACGGAGGCCCCCTCGTTGGGGAAGGTGTCGGACAGCAACGGGAACGCCCTCACCAAGGGCGTTGCTCTCCAGTACCAGGGTCAGATGGATGCTGGGATCTTCTACGAGGCTGACGCGCCCAGCGCGACCAGCATCACCATCACCCCCGCCCAGAAGGGTGACACCATCGTGGCGACGATCTACGACGTGGTTGGCGCCGCCACCGTGTCCCCTCTGGATGTGACCTCCAGTGACGACAGCTGCACCGTCGCCACGGCGACCACTGGCAGCACGCCCATCACGCAGTTCCCGTACGAGTTGGGCATCGGCTCGATCGCCTGGAACCAAGCACCGACGCTCGGCGGTGAGACAGGCGGGTTCACGCTCAGCCCCGCGGTTCAGGCCACCACCTCCGGGGAGATGGAGGGCCAGCAGGCGGCCTACCTGCAGACGAGCAGCTTCAGCCAGCCGAAGTTCTCTGGGCTGCTGAGCTCGACGGTTTGCTGGACGGGCGTCGTCGCCACTTTCGCCGCCGCCAGCCAGGTCAAGCCGGACATCGCCGGACTCCTCGACCGAGGCTCGTCACCGGCGTCGGCGGTCGGCGGTTCCAACTTCACGCTGCCAACGGGGCTGCCAGCCGGCTGGGCCGGCACCGTCGTCACCGGGATTGTGGTCAACGAGACCTGGGCCGACCTCCAACCGAACGGTGCCGGCACGCCGATCATCGCCTCCGCGAATGGCAACGGTGACAGCACCTGCAACGGGTCCGCGGTGGTCGGGTCCTGCCTCGATCAGGCGATCGCCGATGTCGCCAGCTGGAACGCGTCGAACCCGAGCCTTCCGCCCATGGCCATCAAGTTGAGGGTCTGGGCCGGAGAGGACGCCCCCGAGTGGGCGAAGGACATCGGTGGCCCCATCAGCGGAACCTCGGGCAACACGATCGGCGCCTTCTGGACGTCGTCCTACGAGTCGGACTTCGACAACCTGATGGCTCAGCTCGCCAGCCTGTATGACGCCGGCTCCCTGGTGACGGACGTGGAGGGCTCGGCCTGCATGACCGAGTACGACGAGCCGATGCTGCACGACGACTTCAGTTCCGGCGCGGGACTGACCAATCTCCTCAACGCCGGATACACGGACGCTGCGGATTACGCCTGCCTCACCAGCGACATCACATCCTTGGCAAATTGGAAGCAGACCCATGTCGCTCTGTCCTTCAACCCGTGGGACCTTCTGACCCTGCCCACCAACGGGTCTCCTGAGGTCATCGACGGGGTGTCCTGTTCCAAGCCGTCTCCGTGTGAGGCTCTGACGGAGAACTTCATGGCCACCTTCGCCAGCAGCCTCGGTAAGCAGGCGGCTCTCGCCAATCACTCGATTCGATACGGGGAGAACTCCGGCACCGGGTACTCCTCCATGTATGCGCACATCGCGAGCGATGCGACCACCGACGGAGCCACCGTCCAGTACCAGACCGCCACCCTCGCCAACCTGGAGGGATCCGGCACGTGCACGACGACGGTGTGCGAGGGGCTCAGCGAGGCCTTGAACTGGGCCTGCGGGGCCACGGACAAGTATCAGACCATGTCGAGCGGGCAGACAGCCAGCGCGGTGGAGCTTCCGGGCGGATACACCGACGCAGTCTTCGCCCCCTACGACGACTTCACGACTCCAGCTTCGTACGCACCGTACCTGAGCTGCATCCAGAAGGACACCCACGGGTAGTTGGGTTTCTGGGCCCGAGGTCGGAGCGGGAACTCCCGCTCCGGCCGCAGCCCCGGGGGGTCCGCCGATCACGAGGTGACGAGGGCTCGCCCGTGTCGTGTGGCGAGGCGGTCGACGGGCTGCGGACGGTGATCGGATGACGTCGGACGCGAGCGGCGAGAGCGGCTCGAAGTCCAGCAGCAAGTCCGGGCAGCAGCAGCCCGTCCGCAGCTTGGGGATGGCCAGGTCGATCGTGCCCGCCCGCGTGTCCGCTTGCCCATGCCCTGGTCATGCTGCTACCGTCCGCGCTGGTCGGGCGGTACGCCGGGCCGACGCCGCTGAGGGGGCCGAAGCTCAGCACCAGCGCCCACCGCGGCTCGGCCGAAGGAAGCCACGATGGGTCTCTCCCCCCGCCCCGCCCAGCTGCGTCGTCGCCGGCCTCTCATCATGGTCGTCGGCGCCCTGGTCCTGGCCGGCTCCGTGGTCGGAGTCCGCCCATCGCCGGTGGCGGCGGCGTCCTCGGGGGCCAAGCCGGCGTTTGTCCAGGGCACGACGTCGACGGCGGCCACGTCGGATGCCTCCCGCGACGGGGCGACGGCGGCGGACGCGACGTCTGCGGCGAACCCTCCGTCAACGTCTTCGTCCTTTGCCCTCGACGGTGTTGACCTCGTGGTTTCTTCTCCGTATGACGTTGGGCCGTTCACCACGGCGAGTCCCCAAAGCCCGACCCAGGAGGCGTCGGCAAGCCGCTTTCATCCGTTTGTCTCTGTGACCGTGATCGCTGCTCCGTTTGGCAGTCAGCCGCTGGCGGGGGCGCTTCCCACAGCCGAATCCGGAGGGCAACCGGGCTATGTGTCAGCCTTGGACGGCATCGCCAGAGGTAACGAGACCCCTCACGCGGTCATGACGTCTCCGTCGGCAAGCATGTTCGGCCAGAACGTCGTGGGTCACGAGCTGCGCCAGGACCTACCCGTCGACGGTGCCAAGCCGGTCCCCGTGGACGTCTCCGATTGGGTGATGCAGGCGGGGCCGCGCCTCTGGGTGGTAACGGAGAGCCTTGAGCGGGCGTCGATCGGTGCCCCCGCTGCCGACCTGTCCGGCTTGACCGTCACTAGTTCCAACATTGACCCCGCCACTGCGGGGAGCGGTGGATGTGATTGCGAGTCACTTACTGACGTTTCCCAGGCTGAGTCGATGGAGGCCACTGGTCCGGCTCTCCGTTACCCGTCGTGGTGGTATGGCGCTGGCGAAGGCGACGGTATTTGCTCGGCGACTTCGTACTGGAACTCATATCCTGCCTACCAGCTCGGCTCCGCCTCCTGGCTTGGAATGCCCGCATGCGGCCCCGAGCCCATCCTGACCGGAAACACCAACTGTGTCTACCCAGCGTCTGGCGGGAGTTGCGCCAACGCATTCCCGGGCTGGCAGTGTTCCGAACTCAGCTCACGGTTCCTCTACCTCGCCTACCGGGTCGAAGCCGGGGGGCCCGGAGACAAACTGGCGTTGAACGCCCAGGCAGATTCGAACGGGACTCTGAACTACATTACCAATGGCACCGTGGGGGATCTACCCGAACCAGGCGACGTTGTCAGTGAGTCAAATAGCGGGGACGGGCATACCTATGTGATCACAGGCGTCAGTCCGGACGCAACCGCCGGGTACGCGACCGTCTCGATCATCGAGCAGAACTCGTCGGTCGGAGGGGTCCGAACGGAGCGGGTCAAAGACTGGGTTCTCGAAGACGATTACACGGGGTTTACGGTCGAGGGGTGGGCGCAGCCAGTCGCTAATCCGTATGCCCTGCAGCTCACAGCCGAGACCAGCCCATCCACGATCGCCCTGAGTTGGAACAGCAACTTGACCAATGCCTCCTACTACACGCTGACCAAGGAGAGCATCTCCGGGATGGCGGGAGTGCCTGTAACCCTCGACGAG
>JBEKAP010000166.1:0-5320 GCA_050015875.1 Candidatus Dormibacteria bacterium
CTACTGCATCATGGCGGAGCAGTCAAGGACCGCGTACCACTTCGGCGACCTGCTCGCGCTGGCTCGCGAGCACTGGGTGCGCCAGATGGCTGAGCACGTCGAGCGCGCCGGGTTTGGCGGCTACCGGCGCACCGACGCCGCGGTCGTGCGGTTGCTGAGCCGCCGGCCCCGATCGATCGGCGAGATCGGCGTCGCGCTGGCGGTCACCCGCCAGGCGGCCCGCAAGTTCGTGACCGGGCTCGAGCAGCGCGGATTCGTCGTCACCGCCCGGGACGCGAGCGACGCTCGGCAGGTGAACGTCGAGCTCACCCGCCGGGGCGAGCAGTACGCGCGTGCGATCAGGGTGGCTATCGACGGGCTGGACCATCGGTTGGAACGGCGGGTCGAGCGCGCGCAGCTCCTGGCCGCCGACGCCGTCCTGCGCGCAAGCCTGCCGGACCAGGTCGCTCGCGACGCCGTGGCGCGTCGCGTCCCGCCACCCTGACGGCGGTAGGCCCGGAACCTAGCCGATCACCTGCCCCAGGTCCCGTGCCAGGAGGTAGCCGAGCCAGCCCATCACGACCAGGTAGACCAGGGTCATCAACCACCGCTGGGGGTGGTCGACGCGCCAGAAGGTCCGTATCCCCCTGACGTCGAAGACGAGGGCCACCAGGGCCAGAGGGATGCCGATCGCCGGCCCCACCACCGCACCGAGAGCGGGGGTGAGGATGGGCATGAACATGTAGGTGAACATGCACCGGATGCCCGACAGCATCATCGAGGCGTTGAAGATCCGGGTGGTGTCCTCGGCATCCAGCTGGGACGACCCAGCCGGGATCCGCAGGAGCCGCCTCATGGCGGCGTCGGCCGCCGGGCGGCCGGGGACAGGCTGCTGAGTGAGGGCGACCTCGTCCATCTCCATCAGGTTACCGGCCGGCCACTCTCCGATGAATCCCCGCTCGCTCCCGATGGCCGGCCAGCCGGGCGGGGCGCCCCGACCTGAACTGGGGACCGCCCTCTGGCTTTGTCATTCGCACAGGCCTTCTCGAATTCGCTGCGCTCGCCTGGCTCACACCCGGGTCTGCGTGATGCTCACCCTGGGATCGATGACGCCGTACAGAAGGTCGACGACCAGGTTTGCGATCACGACGAACGCCGAGGTGAACAGGGCGATTCCCTGAATCATCGGCAGATCCTGGGTGTCCCCGGCGGTGATGGGCTGGTGCCCCAAGCCGGGGATCCCGAAAGCCTGCACTGTCGAGCGGGAGACGGGGCTCCACCCGGCACCGTCCAGCTCGTGAGGCGGCGGCCGCATCGCGCCGAGGGCCCCTCAGTGGGGGCTCGTCCTTCAGATCAACCGGCTGGCGTCGACTCGAGAGTGCCGCCGCGACCGGGTATGTTCGCGAGCGGTCCCGTTCGTGCTGATGCGCGTTCGAGCATCGTCGCACCACGCTTCGAGCGAGGGCCAGGGGCCGTAGCCGTCAGCGGGTGTGATGTGGCCGGCGCCGCGCAGAACATCGGCGGTGACGCCGAGCGCATCGCCGTACATCCCCTGCGCCCCAGAGGGGTTGTAGGGATCGGCGTCGGAGCAGACGATGCGCACCTCTCCGGTGACTGTGGCGCGGACCGCAGCGGCGTCGAACGTGTCGACGCGGAAGTCCGCGCCTCCATCCGGCAACCGCTCGGAGGCCGGTGGAGAGACGAGCAGCAGGCGGTCGACCCGCTGATCAGGCCGGAGCACGGGCGCAGCGTGTAACCACAGCATGCAGGCCAGCGAGTGGCAGATCACGACTCTCTCGGCCCCCCGCATGCGGCTGAGTTCCCTCTGAAGGGCCGCCATCCACACCGGCAGGCTCGGCGTGTCGGGATCGGGAAGCGCGGGATAGAGCACGTCGTGGCCGCGCTCGCTGAGCCGGTGCGCAAGCCAGAACTGCCAGTGCTCAGGTGGCTTGTGGTTCCCGATTCCGTGGAGGACGAGAACGGAGCGGATCATCCGCGGAAGGGTATCCCAGGATGGGGGTACCGTCAGCCCCCGGCCAGATCCTGGGTGGCACGGCGTCCCGCGTCGACCGTCTGGCGCAGGAAGCTGGAGATGGCCTCCAGGCCCTGCTCGTCGAAGCCCTCGCAGATCTCGAGCAGACGGCCGAGCATGCCCGAATAGAGGCGCATCACCTCCGCGCCGCGGTCGCGCGTCGCGCGCAGCGCGACGGCCCGGCGGTCCATCGGATCCCGGTCACGGACCACCCAGCCGGCCTGTTCCAGCCGGTCGACGATCCCGGTCAGCGTCGCCGGGTGTATCCCGGCCCGGCGGGCCAGCGCGCTCGGGTTGACCGGACCGATCCGGTCGATCAGGTCGAGGCACTGGAGATCGCCCAGCCGCATCTCCAGGTGGTCGCCGACCTGCTGGTTGAGCAGCACCAACTCGGTGGTCATCTCCCGCAGGGTCATCTGGATGCTCTGAATCAGCTCGCGTTGACGCCCGTGGGCACTGGGGCCTTGCATTGTGTCGGTTTCCGTATTATATTGAATAAGTAATATACGATATGGGTACGAGAGCCCAGTCTACCCCGGATCGGTCCAGAAGACGGCCGTCAACCCACCGGAATCACCAGGAGACCGCCAACCCATGAGGCTCAGCATCGTCGGAGCGACCGGGGGAGTGGGCCGCTGCCTGCTCGAACAGGCTGTGGACGCCGAGCATGCGGTCACAGCGATCGTGCGGGACCCCCGCCGGCTCACGCGCCAGATTCGGACTGTCACCGTCGACCTGTCGGCGCCCGATCCAGAGATCGTCCGGGCTGCGGTGATGGGTTCCGATGCCGTCCTCTCCGGCCTGGGTGCCCGCACGTCTGCCGATCACGGGGTGGTCGAGCGCGGGACCCGGGCCCTGATCGAGGCGATGAGAGCCTCGGGGGTCCGGCGCATCGTGGTGGTGAGCGCGGCTCCGATCGGGACCGTGGACTCCCCCGGCCGGCCCCACCCGCCGCGGCACGATCCGGGCGACGGCCTCGTGATGCGGTACGTGGGCAGCCCGCTGGTCAAGCGCGCCTTCGCCGCCTCGTACGCGGACCTGGCGCGGATGGAGGACGCGCTGCGCGAGAGCGACCTGGAGTGGACCGCGGTGCGGCCGCCGCGGCTGACCGACGGTGCGCTCACCGGCCGCTACCGGACGGCGTACGGGCGCAATCTCCGTCGCGGCCTGTCCATCTCGCGCGCCGATGTTGCGCATCTGATGCTCCGCTTGGTGGAACGGCCAGAGGCGGTCGGACAGACGGTGGGCATCGCCCGCTGACCGCCGCACAACAGATACCGGGGAGGAGAGAGACATGGCCAGGAAGTGGTGGACCCTGACCGCGGTGTGCGCGGGGGTCTTCATGCTGCTGCTCGACGTCACCATCGTCAGCGTCGCGCTGCCCGCCATCGAGCGCGGCTTCTCCGTCCCCCTCTCCGACCTCGAGTGGGTGATCAGCGCCTACGCGCTGACCCTCGCCGCCTTCCTGCTCACCGCAGGGTCACTGGCCGACCGATTCGGGCGGAGGCGGATGTTCGCCATCGGCCTGGGAGCGTTCACCTCCGCGTCGCTCCTCTGCGGCCTGGCCAGCGACGCCACCTTCCTCATCATCGCCCGGGGCGTGCAGGGGGTCGGCGGGGCGATCATGTTTGCCACCTCGCTGGCGCTTCTCGCAGACGCCTTCCGGGGACGGGAGCGCGGGGTGGCATTCGGGGTCTTCGGTGCCGTCACCGGGGCCGCGGTGGCGGTCGGCCCCGTGGTGGGCGGCGGCATCACCACAGGGCTCTCCTGGCGATGGATCTTCTTCGTCAACCTTCCCATCGGAGTCGCAGCTCTGAGCGTGACCCTGCTGCGCGTCGCCGAGTCGCGCAGCCCGCACGCCACCACAATCGACCTGCCCGGCTTCGTCACCTTCACCTGTGCCCTGGCCGCGCTGGTCGTCGGCCTGATCAACAGCAGCGCCGACGGTTGGAGCGCGGTGCCGGTGATCGCGCCGCTGGCCGCCGCCGCGGCGCTGCTCTGCGTCTTCGTCATCATCGAGGCTCGCAGCGACGCGCCGATGCTCGATCTCCACCTGCTTCAGCTGCCCGCCTTCGACGGTGGGCTGGTGGCGGCCTTCGCGATTTCGGCCTCGATCTTCTCCCTGCTCATCTACCTGGTCCTCTATCTGCAGAACTACCTGGGCCTCTCCCCACTCGGCGCCGGCCTCCGGGTGCTGCCCCTCAGCCTCGCCATATTCGCGAGTGCAGGGGTGGCCGGACGCCTGACCGTCCGCGTTCCGCGCCGGTTGCTCATCGGCTCCGGCTTCGGGCTGGTCGGCGCGGGGCTGCTGCTGATGTCGGGACTGACCACCAGCTCGGGGTGGGCCCACCTGCTGCCGGGGATGATCGTCGCCGGTCTGGGCGCGGGCCTGGTCAACGTCCCCCTCGCCTCGACCGCCGTCGGCGTGGTCGAGCCGGCGCGCGCCGGGGTGGCGTCGGGGATCAACTCGACACTCCGTCAGGTGGGGATTGCGGCCGGCGTCGCAGCCCTGGGGAGCATCTTCGCCGCCAGCATCCAGTCGGCGGTCACTGCCCGTCTGATCGGAACGGCGCTGAGGTCACGGGCTTCCGAGCTCGCGCACGCCGTGAGCACGGGCGGTGCCGCTTCGGCGATCGCCTCCACCCCCGCGCCCTTGCGCGGCCTGATCGTGGCCGCCGGTCGGTCGGCCTTCGTCAGCGGGCTGGACCTGATCATGATCGTCGGCGCGGTGGTGGCCTTCGCCGGCAGCATCGGGTCGCTGGCCCTGATCCGCGAGCGCGACTTCGTGGCCACGACCACCGCCGAGCCGGTGGAGGGACTCATGGATGTCGCCAGCTGAGCCGCGGTTGACCGCTCGCGCGTGAGCTGGGCAGCCGCCTGGTCGGGGATCGCGGCCGACCAACCTTGTGGGGGCGACGTCGGCGCGGCACCGCTGCGGCGCGGTGGCGACAGCGGGGTTTGCGTGCGGCGGACCAGATGCTGGCGGCCAGGTTGCTTGCCGCCTACCCGGACGAGGTGGACGAGGGTGATCGCAGCGGCCGTGGTGGGGGCCTTCCCGTCCGCACTTCGCACGGCCGCGGCCGCAGCACCAGGCGGCCGGCCTTCGGCTGGGGAGGCGCGACGGGTGATCGGCCGAGTGGTGCGGCTCTTGCAGCACGGACTGGGGGCGTGAGGCGACCGTGGCAGCCCGATTGGCCGGCCATCCCAGCCGCCTTCCCAGGGTGCGCTCCGCCCGGGCGACGGTTATGGAGGGGCTTGCTTCACCGATCGCGGTGCCCTGGCCGGACCAGGCTTCCAGGTCCGGGAGGG
>JBEKAP010000167.1:0-5303 GCA_050015875.1 Candidatus Dormibacteria bacterium
GCCGTGAAGGCGTATTCATCAGCTTGTAGCGGCTCGAGTCCGAGGGCAGACCGTTTGGCCGTCTCGCGGGCTCTGCGGCCCTCCAGGATGGCGCTCAAGCGGTCGTTGAGCGGCACGCGGCGCCGGCTCGTCCGGCTCTTGGGCTCGACGGCCACGAACTCTCGGCGCCGGCTGCCCGGCTCCACGGCCTGGCGCTGAAGGGCCTGGCGCACCTGGAGGCTGCGGCCGGCCAGGTGGATGTCCGCCCAGCGAAGTCCGAGCACCTCCCCCTGCCGGAGCCCGGCCAGCAGGGAGACCGCGACGGGCGCCTCCTCGGACGTCCCGGCGACGGCCTCCAGGACCGCATCGACGTCGGCCGCCGTCCAGTCCTTCCGCTCCGGCGCGGGCACCTTGGGCGGCCTGGCGAGCTGGGCGACGTTGCGGGTCACGAGGTCGGCCGCCATCGCCGCGGTCAGGGCGGTCCGCAGGACGGCCCGGAGATGGGCGACGCTGCGCGGCGCCAGGCCGGCGGCCAGCTTGGCCGTGAGGAAGCTGTTGACGTGCTGCGGGGTCAGTGCGGCGATCTGATGGCTGCCCAAGGCGGGGGAGAGGTGCAGCCGCGCGATGTCTGCGTACCGGCGGTAGGTCGTCGGCCTGACCCGCCCCTGACAGTCGGCGAGCCACTCGAGGAGCCAGTCGGCCAGGGTGACCCGGGACCGCTTGCCCTCGACCACGCCGGCGTCGCGCTTCCCGAGTGCCACCGCGAGCTTGGCGACGGCCTCCTTCTCCTTGGCCGCGTAGACCGACCGCTGGACCCGGCGGCCGTCGATCTCGACGGAGTAGCGCCCTTCCCATCTGCCGTCAGGGCGGTGGATGACCGCCCCCTGGCCGGCCGGTCTGCGGCGGCGCTCGCTCACGCGGGGCAGTCTAGCCCTTGTTGGTCAGTTGTTGGTCAACCTCCACGTGTCGCGTCCCTCTCGCAGGCGATCCTGAGATCGAAATCGGAGCCGACGGGGAGATTCGAACTCCCGGCCAGCGGTTTACGAAACCGCTGCTCTACCACTGAGCTACGTCGGCGTAGGAAGACGGGCGCGCGGCGGACCAGCCCGAGTGGGCCATTATCCCAGTTGCGTGACCGCTCGACGCCCCCGGCCCCTGGCCGCCCCTCCGAGATGACCGCCGAGGCCCTGGCTCGCTTCGCCCAGGACGGCGGGTTCGAGGTCGCCTTCGACGAGGAGGGCCCGCCTCCGGACGACCCGCTCCTCCGCCTCTATGCCGGTCCCCTGCGGGTGCGCCGCGACAGCCCTCGCCTGGTCGCAAACTTCGTGGCCACCGCGGACGGGGTCACCGCCTTTGGCGACGGCGGCGGGGAGGGCGCCATGGCGGTCAGCCTCCACAGCCCCGCCGACCGCTTCCTCATGGCACTGCTCCGCTGCGCTGCCGATTGCGTCCTGATCGGGGCGGGCACCCTGCGGGACGATCCCCACCATCAATGGACCCCGAGCACTCCGCTGCCGGAGCTGGCGGAGGAGCTGGCGGCCCATCGCCTGCGGCTCACCGGGTCTGGCGCCCCACCGCCACTCGCCGTGGTGAGCGGGACGGGCGCCCTGCCGGCCGCCCATCCCGCTCTCCTCCGTCCCGAGGGCGACGTCCTGGTCATCACCACCGAGGAGGGGGTGGCGCGGCTCCCCCGGATGCACCCCCGCGTTCAGGTCGCCATCGCCGGGAGGACCGGGGAGATCGCCGCCGGCGCGGTGGTCGAGGCGGTGCGCATCCACCTCGCCGCCGTCACCGTCCTCTGCGAGGGTGGCCCCCGGCTCTTCGGGCAGATTCTCGCCGGCGGGTTGGTGGACGAGCTCTTCCTGACCGTGGCCCCCCAGCTCGCAGGACGCGCTGAGCCGGCTCTGCGGCCCGGCCTCGTCGCCGGTGCCGCCTTTGCCCCAGCCAGCGCTCCGCGGCTGAGCCTGCGCTCATTGCGACGCTCCGGGGACCACCTCTTCCTGCGCTACGCCGTCGCACACCCAGCCTGACAGCTGAGGACGCCGGCTGCCGCTCAGGGCGAGGGCGTGCCTCCGGGGGTGGCCGGGACCATCGGCTCCGGTCTGGCCGCGAGCGCGGCGACCATCGGGCGCGCCAGCGCCGCAACCGCCGCCAGGGGCACCGCCACCGGGATGGGGGTGCGGGCCGGAGCGGCTGGTGCGCGCGCCGGTTCGGGTGCACGAACGATCGCGGCCACGGGTGCGGGCAGGGGTGGGGAGACCGGACGCGGCGTCGGGACCGGGGCGCCGTCGCCGCCACCACCGAGCAGCAGCCCGCGGCGGACCCGGAGGTGCCGCTGCACCCAGAACCAGGCGGCGAAGCCGGCGAGGGTGATCACCCCCTTGTCGGCGGCGCGCTGGAGGAGTGCGGCGGCCACGGCCGCGGGGCCGAGCACCCCCTGGGTGTGGAGCAGGGCGATGGCGGTGGTCTCGAACCCTCCCACTCCGCCTCCGGGGCTGGTCGCGGCCCCGGCCAGGTAGGCCGCGCCGTAGATGAAGGTGGTGGTCACCCAGGGGACCGCCATGCCGCTCGTCCCTCGCACCATGAGCCAGAAGAGGGTCAGCTCGAAGAGGGCCCCGAGCACGCTGAGGATCAACCAGAGCCAGGTCTGGGGACGCCGCATGAGCCGGACCACCTGCTCATGCAGCACCTCGAGCTGACGCCTGGCGCGCCGTGCCCAGGGGATGCGTCCGACCACCCGGAGGACCGCGCTGAAGACCGGGTCGATGGTGAGGATGCCGATGATCACGAGGATGCCGGTGAGGGAGACCGCGATCCCGGAGATCCCGGCGGCGTAGGCGAGGGCGCCCGGGATGGCCACGGCCACGATCACCGTCGTGTAGAGCAGCTCCTGAACGGTCACCGCGGCCATGGTGGTGCCGATCGGGGCACCGGTCGCCTCGCTGGCCAGCTCGGCCCGGGCCAGCTCCCCGAACGGCAGCAGGCCGAAGGCCTCGCCACCCACCGTGAAGAGCACCGAATCCCGCCGGGTCACCGCCACCGACTCGCTGCGCAGCAGCTGGTGGTAGCGGAGCCCCTTGGTGAGGTAGAAGCACGCGGTGAGCCCGATCGCCGCGGGCACCATGATGATCGGGAAGCGCGCGATGTCCTGGCCGAGCTGGCCCGGATTGAGGATGAGGATGAGGGCGACCAGGATGCCGATGGTCACCCCGGCCTGGAGGATCAGGCGCACGCGGCGGGCGCGGCTCATCGGAGGATCGTGGGCCGGGATCCCGACCGGGGGATGCGCCGCGGGCGGTTCGTCACCGATCCGGTTCTACGCTCTCGCCGCTGTCGCGGGTGCCACCGATCTCGCCGGACAGGAGCGGGAGCGCCGCGTACCCGACCGCCCCCGGACCGGTGTGGGTCCCGATGATCGGGTCCAGGGCGATGACCTGGCAGCGGGCGACGTCGCAGACCTCGCGGAGGCGTGACTCCAGCTGCTCGGCGAGCACCTCGGCGTCGGCGTGGAAGACCAGTACCCAGAGCCCGCCGGGGAGATCGCGGGCCGTCTTCTCGAGCGCCGAGAGCACCCCGGACGGGGTCCGGGACAGGGCCACCCGTCCGGTCTGGCCGTTGCTCAGCCGGAAGACGGGGCGCACGTGGAGGCTGTCCGAGATCCCCGCGAGCAGGGCATTGATCCGGCCGCTCCGGGCCACGAACTCGAGGGCCTCGAGGGCGCCGAACATCCGCACATCGCGGATGGCCCGCTCGGTCCGGCGCAGGACCTCGGGGAGCTCGGCGCCCTCGATGCAGAGCTGGGCCGCGACCCGGGTGATGAGTCCCAGGCCGGCGGCGGCCGTTCCCGTGTCCACCACCGTGACCCGCTCCCGCCCCTCCTCCTCGGCGAGGATGCGGGCGGCCAGCCGGGCGCTGTCGTCCATGCCGCTCCACTTGGCCGGGATGGTGAGGCAGAGGATCTGGTCGGCCCGGCAGCGGCGGTATGCCTCCAGGAACTCCCCGGGAGGCGAGGCCGACGTCTCCGGTGTCTCTCCGTCGCGCAGCCGCGCGTAGAACTGGCGCAGCTCCTCGGAGTTGCGGACATCGATCGGCTGCTCGCCGATCCGGACCGGGAGATCGACGACGCCCACCGTCCCGGACAGCTCCGGAGGCACCAGCGCACCGCTGCCGGTGACCAGCCCACACGGCTGCCCGGCGACCTCCAGGACCCCGCCTGCAGGGCGCGCCCGCACCGTCGGGGGGACCTCCACGGCTACCGCCGGCCCACGGGGGAGGTCAGTCGCACCGGCCGCGCGCCAGATGATGCACGTCACTCCCCGAGCTGGTGGTGAGGGGTCCCCCGGCCTGAGCGATGCTCTTGGTCCGAGGCCATGCCCCACCCGGAAGCTGCTGCCTAAGATGATAGCCACGGCCTGAGGCTGCGGACTGTACCCGGCCATACGGCCGAGCGATCGGCGGAGGAGCGATGAGCGCGCACTGGACCCTGGTCATCTTCTGCGCCGCCGCCTACCTGATCGGGAGCCTCCCGCTGGGGTATTGGGTGACCCGTTGGCGGCGGCTCGGCCTCGACATCCGGGGCTATGGGTCGGGCAACGTCGGGACCGCCAACATCTACCGCCACGCGGGGTTTGGCCTGGCGGCGGTGATCGGACCGCTCCAGTTCGCTCAGGGACTGCTCCCGGTCCTTCTCGCCCACTACCTCGGGAACATCGCCGGCGCCGGTCTGGTGCTGGTCGGCGTCATCGCCGTGGTCGGCAACGGCTGGTCACTCTTTCTGCGCTTCGACGGTGGGCGCGGGGTGGCGGTCTCGACCGGCGCGGTTGCCGGACTCAACCTGATCGCCCTGGCCGTGCTCCTCGTCTGCTTCGCGGCGGGCGCTCTCCGCGGCCGGATCGCGGAGGGGGTGCTCGTGGGCTTCGTGGTGCTCCCGTTCGCCGGACTGGTCCTGGCGATGACCCCGGCTCGGGCAGGCTGGGCTCTTCCCGCCGGGCTGGCGGCGCTCCTCCTGCTGATCCTCGCCCGCCGCCTTCAGGGGGTGGTCGGGGACGTCAACCACTTCGGGCAGGGGCAGCACGTCGTCCTCGACCGCGTCCTCCACGACCGTCGCCCCGGACGCCCCCTGGTCGGGCACCGCACCGATCCCTGAGGCCGGTTACCTCTCGTCCGTCCAGACCGGGTTGAAGGGGTACCACTGCTCCGGAGCCAGGGTCATGAGCGCGTCGAGCCGGTTGGCGAGGGTCTGGGTCATCTCGGCGATCGTGCCGGTCGGGATCGGCGGGTCGACCAGGATCCGGTAGTGGCGGTCGACTCGGTAGCAGATCGCC
>JBEKAP010000168.1:0-5228 GCA_050015875.1 Candidatus Dormibacteria bacterium
GATACCGCCCGGTTGCGTTCATGGAGGGGCGTGGGCGGGTCGTGGACGGTCTGGCTCATGACGGCAAGCGCGTTGTCCCCGACGAAGGGCACCTGGCCGGCCAGGAACTCGTAGAGCATGATGCCGAGGGCGTAGACGTCGGTCCTCTGGTCGCCCCGCTTGCCCTCGATCTGCTCGGGCGCCATGTAGTCGGGGGTGCCCAGGCGGTCGTTGAGATACCGCCACGTCACCCGCCGCGCGCCCGCCATGAGAGCGATGCCGAAATCGAAGAGCTTGAGCTGCCCTCCGGCGGTGACCAGGACGTTCTCCGGCTTGAGGTCGCGGTGGGCGATGCCATGGGCGTGCGCGTGTGCCAGAGCGCCGGCGAGCTGCCGGCCGTAGTCGACGGCCTGATCGACGCTGAGTGGCAGCCGTCCGCGCAGGCTCTGGCGGAGTGTCGCACCCTCCACGTACTCCAGGACCAGGTAGGGACGGCTGCGGTCGTCGCCAACGTCGAGGGACCGCTGCACGTTGGGATGGTCGAGGCGGCGTGCGATCGCCGTCTCCCGGCGGAAGCGCTCGAATGTCTGGGGGTCCCCGATGATGGCGAGTGACGGCACCTTGAGCACCACCCGCACCTGGGTGCGCTCGTCGATCGCCTCGTAGGCCTCGCTGAAACCGCCCTCGCCCAGTCTCCGGACGATGCGGTAGTGATCGACGACGGAGCCGGCGCCCAGCTGCCCCTCGGATGCCACCGTCATCTCCACGGCAGCCAGCGCCGCCCACGGTCCGGGGCCGATGCATCGACGGGCCCCGCGACCCGGGCCACAATCACGCTGACATTATCCGGAGCGCCCCGCGCGATCGCAACCTGTATCAGGGAGGCGGCGACGGCGCCGGGGTCGAGGTCGGCGCCCACCTCGCCGGCGATCTCCTCGCGGGTCAGCTCGCTCCACAGGCCGTCGCTGCAGAGAACGAAGACGTCGCCCTGCTGGATGGGACGGCGGCTGATGTCGACATTGACGAAGAGCTCGGCACCCAGGCTGCGGGTCAGCTGGTTGCGGGCCGGATGATGGACCGCCTGCTCCGCCGTGATGATGCGCATCCGCAGCATCTCCATGGCCTGGGTGTGGTCCGAGGTGCACTGGACGGTGACGCCGTCGCGGATGAGGTACACCCGGCAGTCCCCGACGTGGCCGATCAACGCCTCGTGAGTGGTGATCACCAGGGCGGTCGCGGTGGACTGGAGGTTGAACGCCTCCGGGTGACTCTGGGAATGGTTCCAGATCGCCAGGTTGGCGGCGTTGAACGCCTGGCGGAGCCAGCGCTCGGGTCGATCGGGGCTGGGCTGTCCCTGGGCCAGTGTCTCGACGACCATGCGGCTGGCGACCTCCCCGGCCCGGTGGCCACCGAGGCCGTCGGCGACCGCGAGCAGATGGAAACCGCTTTCCGGCTCGCTGCGGACGAGCACCGCGTCCTCGTTGTTCTGACGGCAGGGCCCGGTGTCCGTGCGCGCCGCGGCGCGCACCGAAGGCATCGAGGGGCTGGTGGCAGCCGGCCTCGCCGTTTCCGTGCCAGGGGCGAGCCGCATCCGACCAACGGTAGGGACCGGCGGTCCGGCCGGACCAGGGTCTCCGCGTCCGACCGGAGCAGGCCCGGGGGTGGGCGCGACGCCCAACGCCCGCAGGACGATAGGCTTGCCCGCGCCGGTCACGCCGGCGCCTGGAGCACGTCCCGAATGCGCAGGCAGAGCTGGAGATTGAGCCGGGTGTCGGGATCGCTCAGCCGGAGATGCCCCACCTCCTCGATGCGCCGGAGCCGGTAGAGGACGGTGTTGCGGTGCAGCTTCAGCCGCTGAGCGGTCTCGGTCGGAGAACCATGGCACCGGAAGAAGGCGTCGAGGGTGCGCAGGAGGTCACCTCCCCCCTTCTGGTCGTAGTCCATGAGGGCGCCGATGCTGTCCCGATAGAACTCGTGCACCTCGGGGTGCTGCGCCATCGAGTAGAGGAGACGGTGGAGGCCCAGGTCGGCGAAGGACACCGCACTCGCCGCGCCATCCAGCTTGAGCCCCATGCCGAGCGCCTGTTCCGCCTCGCGATGGGAGGCGCGGATGCCGCCGAGCCCGTGCTTGGGACGGCCGATGCCCACCGCGACCGGGATGCCCCCGACCGCCGAGCGACAATCCGCGGCCAGCTCTGCGCCCGCGCGCCGCAGGTCTCCGAGGCCGGCTCCGGCGATCACCACCACCGCGCCCTGGTGAGCGGCGGCCAGCACCGGCAGCTCGCGCCGCTGGGCCCAGCGCTGGACCGAGCGGACGCCGCTCTCGGGCCAGCCCTGGGGGGCGGGACCGGTGGGGCGCCCCGACGGCCGCACCACCAGGACCACCGACTCGTCGCCCAGCGTGGCGCCGACCCGGCGCGCCCGCTCGAGCATCGACGCCTCGGAGCCGTAGGCACCGGTGAGCAGCGCGGTCGCGAACTCGCCCTCGAGGTCGTCGCGGGCGGCGAGGACGGCGCGCTCGCGGTCCAGCTCGATGGCGCAGGCCGACGCCGCCCGTGCGCAGCCCAGCCGAGCGAGCTGCCCCAGGTCCCCCTCAGCCCCGAGGACGGAGATGAACCCGCCGATGCCCTCGCGGAGAGGAATGGGAGCAACCACTCGTGCGAACCCCGATGCCCCCACGGCGAACTCACGAACGGGTGGATTGGCCGCCAGGACCAGGGAGGAGTCCGCAAAGCGGCGCACCGCCGGCATCTCGGCGGCCCACGGCTCCCCGACCACGGCCGAGGGGAGGGGTCCGGCTTCGTGGCGGAGCTCGCCCGATTCGTCCTGCCAGGCGGTGGCGAGCTCCAGGAGTTCGGCGAGACGGTCGACGATCCCGGCCGGGCCGGCACCGTTGAGCGCCAGCTCCATCAGCTCGGTCTGCAGCTCCTGGGCACGGTCGTGGAGAGCGGTCCGCTGATCCAGGATGAACCGAGTGGCGGACTGCTGCACGTCGGCCAGATGGGCGTGCTCGGGGAGGAGGAGCAGGGGGAGCATCAGGCGGTCGGACAGCTCGATGGCGGCGACGGAAACGTCGCCGATGACTGCCGCCGCCACCCCTCCCTTCTCGGCGAAGCTCTCCAGGACCCGGGTGAGATCGAGGCGCTCGTCGAGCAGCTTGATCGAGCGCACGGCGATGAAGGCGATCTCCCCGCCCTTGATCGCCTCGAAGGCGGGAGGCCGCGTGCGGAGCGAGGTGGCCCAGTCGACCTGGCGTTCCAGGCCCGCCCGTCCCCCGAGCAGGTCGGTGCCCGCGGGCAGGGCACCACGCCAGAGGTCCATCACCGTGATCATCTGTGTCCCCGAACCGGGGGGACGCCGTCGCGGCCGCTCATCAGGCCCGCTCCAGGTACTGCTCCTGCTCCCACGGAGTGACCTGGGTGCGGTACTCCTTCCACTCCAGGGCCTTGACCTCGAGGAAGCGCTCCGACAGGGTGTCTCCGAGGGCGTCGAGCACCACCTCGTCGGCCTCCAGAGCGGTGATGGCGTCCTTGAGGTTGTCGGGCAGGAGTCCCACATTGCGGCGCTCCAGCTCGACGTCGTCGAAGCCGTAAAGGGATTCCTCGACCGGGGGAGGCAGAGGGAGACGGCGTTCGATGCCATCCAGCCCGCAGCGGAGCATGACCGCGAAGGCGAGGTAGGGGTTGCAGGCGGGATCCGGCGAGCGGAGCTCCACCCGGGTGACCTCGGAGCGGCCGACATGGGGGACGCGGACCAGGGCGCCGCGGTTCGTCCGGGCCCAGGAGACGAACACCGGGGCCTCGAACCCCCGCACCAGGCGCTTGTACGAGTTGATGATGGGCGCCAGCACCAGGCACATCCCGGAGGCGTGATGGAGCTGCCCGGCGATGAAGTGCTTGGCGACATCGCTCAGGCCATAGTCGTCGTCGCCCGCGAATGCGTTGAGGCCATCGCCGATCCGGGCGAGGGATTGATGCACGTGCATGCCGCTCCCGGGCTGTCCCTGGAAGGGTTTGGGCATGAAGGTGGCGGTGAGACCGTGCTGCTGGGCGATCGCCCGGAGCGTGTAGCGGAAGGTGACCACGTCGTCCGCGGCCTTGAGCGCCTCCTGGGCGCCGACATCGATCTCGTGCTGCCCGCGCCCCATCTCGTGGTGGAGGGTGTTGACCTCGAGCCCCATGGCCCGCAGCTGCTCGACCATGGTGTGGCGAACCGCCACGGTCGGATCGGTGGCGAAGTCGAAGTAGCTGCCCCGGTCTTGGAGGGGCTGCCGTGGCCGGCCAAGCTCGTCACGCTCGAGCAGGTAGAACTCGATCTCCGGCCCCACCCGGTACTCGAAACCGAGCCCCGCCGCGCGCTCGGTCGCCCGCCGGAGCGCCCGTCGAGGATCGCCCGGATAGGTCTCGCCCTCCGGGGTGGTCAGCCAGCAGATCATCCGCCCGGTCGGTGCCTCCGCCCACGGAAGGACGGCGAAGGTGGCGGGGTCGGGCACCAGGTACATGTCCGATTCCGCGGTGCGAGCGACCGACTCCACCGACGACCCGTCGAACCACACCCCGTGCTCGAGCGCCGACGCGAGCTGGTCGGCGGGGATGGTCACCGTCTTCACGGACCCGGTGACGTCCGTGAACTGGAGATCGAGGTGGCGGATGCCGGCCGCCTGGGCCGCTGCGATGGCGTCGGGGATCTCGGGGCGGACGCGGGGGGAGGCCATGGGCACCTCGGATGGCGGAGACGCCGGATGGAGTCTCCGGATTCGTACGCTGCGCCTAAGGATATCGGAGGACTGCGGGGAGTGTCTAGAGGGACATGGGTTCACCGACACCATCTGACGCGGGCAATGGGACGTCACGCACAACGTGCCGGGCCGGCGAGCGGCCCGTCGTCATGGGAGAGGGGTGCCCGCGCCGCCCGCGGCGTCCATTGGCGGGGTGAGCCGAGGCCGGCTGTTCCGCGCCGGCGAGGGGCGGCGAGCCCCTGTGAGAAGAAGCGGGGTCCCCACGCCGCCCGCGGCGTGGGGCGGAGGGTCCCCGCGCCGCCTGCGGCATCCATTGGCGGGGTGAGGCGAGCCCCTGTGAGAAGAAGCGGGGTCCCCACGCCGCCTGCGGCGTGGGGCGGAGGGTCCCCACGCCGCCTGCGGCATCCATTGGCGGGGTGAGCCGAGCGCGGCTGTGCCGCGCCGGCGAGGGGCGGCGAGCCCCTGTGAGAAGAAGCGGGGTCCCCACGCCGCCTGCGGCGTGGGGCGGAGG
>JBEKAP010000169.1:0-5215 GCA_050015875.1 Candidatus Dormibacteria bacterium
CCGGCTGCCCCGCACCCCGTCGGAGGCGGCGTCCGCCACCCGCCAGGCGGCCTCGGGGCTCCGCTCTCCGAACCAGCGCAGCGGGGCGAGGCTGCGCGCCGCCACCGCCACCACCCGGGGATCGTCGGCGTTGAGGATGGCGGCGCCGTCTCCCGGGAGGGCCTCGAGCAGCTCCGCCTTGGCGGCGGCGATCGCCTCCTCGGAGCCGAGGCGGCCGATGTGGGCCTGGCCGACGTTGAGCAGCACCCCGTAGGTGGGGTGGGTGAAGGCGGCCAGGTCGGCGATCTCGCCGGGAGCGGTCATCGCCATCTCGACCACCAGGCGCTCCACCGGTGGCTCCAGCCCGAGGACGTGGAGCGGGATCTGGGTCCAGGTGTTGAGGTTGCCCGGTGTCCGGGAGGTCGGCCGCCCGGAGAGGGCCAGCGCGCACATCTCCTTGGCGGTGGTCTTGCCGACCGAGCCGGTCACCCCCACCACCGTGGTTCCGAGCTGCGCGATCCGGCGGGCGCAGGCGGCGCGAAGCGCGGAGGCGGTGTCCGGGACCCGGATGAGGAGGGGCGGCACGTCCTGCCCCGGTTCGTAGGTCTCCCCCACCACGGCGAGGGCGGCGCCCCGACGGGCGGCCTCGGCGACGAAGGCGTGACCGTCCATCGCCTCACCGGGCAGGGCCACGAAGCCGGCGCCGGGGGTCACCTGGCGCGAGTCGCTGACCAGCTCGGAGATCTCCAGGCCGGCGCCCGGCGCGGCCTCCAGCCGGCCGCCGAGCAGGTCGGCGAGGGAATCGGCGAGGAGCACGGCCGGATGGTGCCACAGCCGGGGGGAGCGCGGAGAAGGGGCCGGGCTCAGGGGGTCAGGTGGTAGTAGTCGATCATCTGCTCGGCCATCTGCCGCCACACCGGAGCGGCGAGCAGCGAGCCGAAGTCGTCGGCGGCCGGGACCTGCGGCTCGTTGATCACCACCATCATGGTGAACTGCGGGTCGCTGGCCGGCAGGTAGCCGACGAAGGAGGTGACGCTGCCCGTCATCTGGCCGTCGATGGGCTCCTGGGCCGTCCCCGTCTTGCCCGCCACCTCGCCGCTCCAGCCGGGAATGCGGGCGTCGAAGCCCTCACCGTCGGAGTCGTCGACGACGTGGGTCATCATCGTGGTGAGGGTGGATGCGGTCGCCGCCGAGATCACCCGGCGGGTGGTCGGCACCACCGGGGTGGTGGTCCCGGAGTTGGGGTCGATGATGGAGTCGACCGCGTGGGGCTCCACCCACACCCCGCCGTTGGCGATGGCATTGACGGCGGCGAGCATCTCCACCGGGGTGACCACAACGCTCTGGCCAAAGGACATCTCGCTGTAGTCGAGCATGGAGAGCTTGCTCTGCGGCGCCATCTCCTGGTTGACCTCGCCGGCCAGGTCCACGCCGGTCGGAGCGCCGATCCCGAAGCCCAGCATGTTGGCGTAGAAGGCGTCGGGGCCCTCCAGGTCCATCACCTTCATGGCCCCGTTGTTGAGCGACATGTCGAGGACCTGCTGCATGGTGACCTGGCCGTGGCTCCGGTCGTCCCAGTCATGGATCAGGACGCCGTCGACCACGGTCTGCTGCTCGTCGAAGGTGTACCCGGGAGTGATGGCGCCATCCTGGAGGCCGCCGGCGAAGGTGACCGTCTTCATCACCGACCCGGGCTGGTAGAGACCGTCGACGGACTGATCGCTGAAGTCGCCGATGGGGGTCGAGGCGTAGTCGGTGGCGTCGTAGCTGGGGTAGTCGGCCCAGGCCTGGATCGCCCCGGTGTGGGTGTTCATGACCAGGATCTCCCCGGACTGGGCGCTGTCCTTGGTGACCGCCTCCGCGATCGCCTGCTCGGCCCAGTACTGCACCTGGGAGGAGAGGCCCAGCTCCAGGTTGTCCCCGTCCGCCGCCGGCTGGGTCTGGGCGCGGTTGAGGTAGATCGCGGTCCCCTGGCTGTCCCTGATCTCGGAGGCCTCGCCGTTCCTGCCGGTCAGCAGCGAGTTGTAGTAGCCCTCCACGCCGTACTGCCCCTGCCCGTCGGCGTTGACGAAGCCGAGCAGGTTGGCGGCGAACGACTCGCCGGGCACGGCCGACGGCTCGTAGACGTTCTCGTCCTCCTCGGTGAGGATGAGACCGGGGACCGGAAGCTGGGCGAGCTGATCCTTCACCCCCTGGCTCACGTGGTCGGCGAGGAAGGCGTACTGGTTGGGCTCGGAGAGCACCTGGACGACCTGGCTCTCGCTGATCCGGAGCACCGCGGCGACCTCGGCCGCGTCCTGGTCGAGCTGGTCCGGTGAGATCAGCGCGGGGTCGACGTACACGGAGTAGGTGGCCACGGTGCCGACCAGGACCTGGCCGTCGCTGTCCAGGATCTCGCCCCGGTGGGCGGTGAGGACGAAGCTCATGTTGTCCTCTCTGGCGGCGGCGGCGGTGAGCGAGGCGTGCTCGCCGATCTGGACCTGGAAGAGGTGGCCGAGCAGGAGGATGGCAAGCGACGCGAAGCAGAGCATCAGCCAGATGGCGCGACCTCGCACCTGGGGCCCCTCGCCGACGAACCACCCCCGTGACAGGGGCGGCGGTGGGGCTCCGGGCCCCCCCAGGGATGCCCGGTGATTCCCCGGGGCAGCGGTGCCCGGGGCCGCCGGGGGAGTGGCGAGCGCGGTCCTCCCGGAGGGGCTCGCCGCTCCCCCGGGCCGGGAGGGGGCCGCAGCCCGCAGGCCGCTGCGCGGCGTCCGGCCGGGGCCCGGTCCCGGCTCGGCAGCGCGGCTCGCGTCCGCCACGCGGCGATCCCTGGGCGCGGGGGAGCCGTCCAGCCACTCCCGGCCGGCCCAGTCGCGGTTGAGGGGCGTCTCAGGGGAGCCCGCGCCGCCCCGGGATCGGCGCCTCACGCGGGGCCGCCGAAGACACCGAGGAGGGCCGAGCCGAACTGGCCGAGCACCGAGCTCCCGGCCGGGGTGGACGGCGCCACCAGCTCGGTGGCGGGCGGGCTCGCCACCTCTGCGGCGGGGGCCACGGCGTAGGCCCAGGTCCCCCCGGTGACCATGCCGAGCCGGCCAGCCGACTCGATGATCCGCGCCGAGGAGGAGAGCTCCCCGAGCTCGCTGCCGAGCTGCTGGTCCTGGAGCGTCAGCTGCTGCTGGGTCGCGATCAGATGGGACTGGTCGTAGTTGGCCTGGGTGGCCTGAGCGGTCTGGCTGACGTAGGCGAGCCCAATGCCAGCGCAGACCGCGATGATCGGAAGGAGCGGCAGGGGCGTGCGCGGTCCTCCCCTCCGCCTCCGGTCCCGGCGGGACGCGGGCGCGTTGAGGGGGAGGTCGTCGCCGGAGGCATCGGCGTCGCCACGGTCGCGGAGGGAGTGGAGTTGCATGGGCAGCTGCCTGGACGTGGGGTGGGACGGTTGCTGCGACGGTTCGCCGCGGGAAGCGGCGGAAGGGGGACGCGAGGCGGACGGAGGACGGAGGAGGCCGGCAGACGCCGGCCTCCTCCGCTGGGAGGGGGAGCGATCTTGAGGTGTCAGGCGAGGTGAGGGCGGAGGCCGGCAGGTGCCGGCCTCCGCCGCAGGGAGGGGGAGGCTACGGGGATTCCAGCTTCTCCGCCACCCGGAGGCGGGCCGACCTGGATCTGGGGTTCACGGCCAGTTCCTCTGCGTCGGGTCGGATCGCCCTGCGGGTGAGGAGGAGGAGCGAAGCCCGGTGAGCGCAGGTGCAGAAGGGCTGTTGGGGCGGACAGAGACAGTTCTGTGCTGCGACGTGGAGTGCGTTCTTGACAAGGGAGTCCTCGAGAGAATGAAAGGAGATGACCCCAAGACGCCCACCGGGCCGGAGGAGCGATATGGCGGCCTGCAGCCCGCGACGGAGGCTCTCCAGCTCGTGGTTGACCTCGATCCGGAGCGCCTGGAAGGTTCGGGTGGCGGGGTGGATCCGCTTGGGCCAGAAGCGGCGGGGGATGGTCTGCTCGACCAGCTCCCGAAGCTGCTGGGTCGTGGCCAGCGGGCGTCGCCGCCGCTCCCGGACCACGGCCCGGGCGATCGCGGTGGCGAACCTCTCCTCGCCGTAGGTACGGATCAATGCGGCCAGCTCGGCCTCCTCCCAGCTGTTGAGGAGGGTGGCCGCCGTCTCCGTGGCCGCGCCCTGGTCCATCCGCATGTCCAGAGGCCCGTCCTGGCGGAAGCTGAAGCCGCGAGCGGGATCGTCGAGCTGGATGGATGAGGTGCCGAGGTCGAGGCAGACCGAGTCGACGGCGGGGATCCCGTGGTCCGCGGCGATGCGGTCGAGATCGGCGAAGTCGCCCTGGGCGAGGATCAGCCGATCGCCGGCGTCGCCGGCGAAGCGCAGGCGGGCTCGGGCGATCGCGGTCGGGTCCCTGTCGATGGCGAGGACCCGCCCGGTCGCGCCGACCCTGTCCAGGAGCGCGGCGGTGACGCCGCCGCCGCCCAGGGTCCCGTCGACGGCCAGCTGGCCTTCACGGGGCTGCAGGTTCTGTATGAGGGGTGTGAGGAGGACCGGCCGGTGGAGGCTCGCTTCAGGCGGCTCCCCGGGCGTGGCACGGGAGGACCTGTCCATGCCTGCCACGATCGGCATGGGCGGGTGGTGTGGCCAGATCGGCGCCGCTCACGACGGCGCCGGTGCGTGGGCGATGAAACCCATCGGGTTGATGCGATCGGTAAGCTCGGTGAAGAACTCGGGAGTGAGCTCACGGGTCTCCTCCTCCCAACGCTCGGTGGCGCACAGCTCGACGAACTCGCCCATCCCGACGAAGGTGGCCCGCTCGCCGATGGCGGCGAACTCACGGTGCGACGGGTGGAGGAGCAGGCGCCCCTGGGAGTCGAGCTCGACGTCGCGGGTCCCGGCGTTGACCCGGCGCAGGTACTTGCGCTGCTCCGCGGGGGTCCCGGCGGTGATGGTCAGGGTGCGCAGGTGCGCCTCCCAGGTGGCGGTGGGCCAGATCACGAGGCGGCCCTCGGGGCCGATGGAGACCACCGCGCCCGGCGCCAGGTGGGGCCGGAACTGGGCGGGCACGGCCACCCTCCCCTTGGCGTCGACGGCGTGATCAAATTGGCCGAGGAGCATGTGAGGTCACCCATCGCCGCCGGCACGGGGCCGGAGACGGAACGGGGCAGGGACCTTGCGGTCACATTCACCACTTCTCACCACTTCTCACCACTCAGAGTGGGCGAAGACTACTCCGGCTGGTGCAATGCGTCAATCAGAACGGA
>JBEKAP010000170.1:0-5203 GCA_050015875.1 Candidatus Dormibacteria bacterium
CTCTCCTCGAGCTCGGTCTTGCGAACCATGAGCCCGCGAAGGCGCTGGTAAAGGTTGCTCAGCATTTCGGCTATTTCACCTCCTTGTGATGCCTAGAGTGACCGCCGTGGTGGCGGCTCTTGCGAACTATGCTCTGATCGCTCCCTCCTGGGATGCGTGAAGTGCGAAGGGACGGTAACAACCGATCGCACATCTTGGAGGGGGATTTGGAGGCACCCGAGCCCTCTCCCGGAGGCGCCCCGGGACCGCCTTCAACGGCTCGGTGAAGGCGTCGGAGGAGGTCGCCGGGCGGTGCTAAGGTGACGGTCATGGCCTCGTGGAGCAGGTCGAGACAGCCCATCACCATCTCCGGGGTCGGATCCGAGCGCGGCACGGCCGTCCTGGTCGACCTGGCCGGGGACCAGCCCTGCACCCAGCCCGGCTGCGGGAGGGCCACCGGTCTGGCCTGCGACTACGTGGACCGTCGCGGCCATGGCTGCCGGACCGCGTGGTGCCCCGACCATCGTCTGGTGATGGATGGGCGGGTGTACTGCCGCCGCCATGCCGGCGTGGTCAGCGCCCTGCCGGTCGGCTACGTCGGACACACCGCGCCGATGCCCGACCTGGAGACCCGCGCGCCATCGCTGGTCAGCTGGGTGGCCCGCGAGGTCGATGCCGACATCCGGCAGCTGCTCCTCGCCGAGCTCCGCGACGACCGGGTCCGGCTCGTCACCGACCCCGTCTACCTGGCCTTCATCGGCAGCGATCGGCGCCGGGCGTGGGAGCGGGCCTGGAAGCTCGTCGACCCCTCCGGGCACAGCCTGCGGATCGCGCTCCTCGTCGAGGAGTGCGCGGACGCGGAGGTCGCGGTCCGCGTGAACGCGGAGATCCTGGACCGCCTCACCCCTCCGTGGATCGTCCAGCGGCTGCACGGCGCCATGCCGCCGCCAGAGGTCGACGCTCAACGGCGCAGGGACTTCAATCGCCGCCTTCTCGGCGTCATCCATCGGGGAATGGAGCGGGAGGGCTACCAGAGCCTGGTCGTCGCCGGGGTCAGGGATGCCGCGGAGGCGCTGCTTCCGCGCCTCTGATGGTCCGAAGACCACTGTCCTCCATTATCCTGGTCACCGCCAGCACCAATGATGGTGCGAAGCGTCCAGAATCATCCCCACAAAGAGAGATGCCGACCTCCCCTCCCGCTCGCCCCGCACCTCCGCTGGAGCCACCGCTGTGAGCCAGCGACGCATCCTCGTCGTCGACGACGATCCTCGCCTGCTGCACATCGTCGAGATGTACCTGGGGATCGAGGGGTACGAGGTGCGGACCGCCTCCAACGGTGAGGAGGGTCTCCGTGAGGTGGACGCCCAACGCCCCGATCTGATCATCCTCGACATCATGATGCCCGGGATGGACGGGTTGGAGGCGTGCCGCCGGATTCGTGGCAACCCGGTCACCGCCGACATCCCGGTCCTGATGTTCAGCGCCCTCTCCGGCGATGACGATGTGGAGCGAGCCCGGCTCGCGGGAGCCAACCATCTCATCACCAAGCCGTTCAACCTGGTCGGGTTGGGGTCGGTGGTGCGCTCGTTCTTCGGCTCCGACCAGCCCGTCCCCGCCTGACGCCCCCCCGGATCGGGGGTCAGCCGGCCGAGTACTGATCCAGCCGGTTCTCGATGTTGCCCGGGATGGCGGGGCTGAGCAGTCGCTGGATCCCCGGTTGGAGGTCGACCACCACCTGGGTGAGGATGCCGTGGTCCACGGCGATGGCCGGGGCGGTTCGGGTCGCCGATGAGACGTTGGCCGTCGACGGAGGAGCGTCCGCGACCGCCTGGATCACGATGAGGATGACCCCCAGCTCGAGCACCGCGACGAGAAGCCCGACGGCGAACCCGGTGGCACGGTCGAACACGACCGTGATGCTTCTCTTGATGAGGTCGGAGTACAGCGCGGCCAGGATCTCGATCATCAGGATGGCCACCCCGAAGACGGCGAGGAACGCCCACGCGTTGCCGGTCAGGTTGGCGTCCCCGAGTGTCGAAGCCAGCGGGTCGCCCACGTAGTAGGCGGCGAGGGTGGCGCCGTACACGGCGACCACCACGATGGCGCGCCGGACCAGACCGTAGCGCCAACCGAGGAAGCAGTTGACCCCGACGATCACGACGAGGATGAAGTCGGCGGTGGCTTCGTTGAGCCCGTACCCTGGCACGGCACGCGCGAACGTAGCACGACCGATCGACCTCCGACCGAGGGCCAACGATTCTGTGACGGCCATGTGGCCGAGAGGCCATGGCGAGGTTTCTCGGGCGAGTTGGCTGTGCAGCGGCTCGACCCCTGGTACCATCGCGGCCAGGTCGCCGGATAGGCCATCCTCGAGGAGCCCGGTCAGGAGCATGGAAAGGAGCTTCATCGCCCGCCTCAGCGGCGTCGACGTCTCCGGTCGCAAGACCTACGACCTGGTCGACGAACCCACCGGCGATGACTACCGGGCCATGCTCGTCTGCGCCCGCACCCAGTGCGACACCGCCGTGCTGAGCGTGGACACCCGCCGCGACCTCGACCCGGCCGGCCAGGCCATGGTCGACCGCCTGACCGCCCATCTCCGTTCCGAGAGCACGAGCGGGCAGGTCCGGCTCCTCCGCTTCGAGCTCAACCAGGGGTGCATCGACGTGCTCGGCGAGGCACCGGGACTCTTCGCCTGGCGCCAGCCCGGTCTCCCCGAGAACCTCTGCCTGCTCCGGACGGACGGCAGCCCCTGGATCGTCTCGATCGCCGCGGACCGCATCGGCTATGTGGAGTTCACCCCGTTCGAGAAGCTTCTCCTCGGGCGGGCGGCTCCTGGCCTCGCCGCCGTGCTCGCCCACCAGGGGGCCAGGGACGCCGTGCTGGCAGCCTTCGAGAGGCGTCTGGAGGACGCCGCCGACGCCCTGGAGGCCGATCTCCTGGTCTACACCCGTGCCCTTGCCGAAGAGGGGCGTGAGGGCATCGTGGCGGCCGTCCACGACTGGCTGGTGTCGGGTGAGCTGCTGAGGGTCGGAGCCGCCGTTCACGTCGTCGCGCGGCTTGGACTGACCGAGCTCGAGCCGGAGCTCGCCCACCTGGCGGAGCTTCTGCGCCGCGATCAGTTGCCGGGCCCCGCCGCCTATCGCTCCAGTCCGGTGCTCCGGGAGCGCTGGCGCATCCGTTTCGAACGGCGCCTCACCGAGGCGATCGCGGTCCTCCAGACGATCCGCTCCGGCTAGGAGAGGCTGGGCACCCGGCCGGCGGGATCGTCCCCGCGCGTCCGGCCCCGGCTCACTTGACTCCGAACTCCTGCAGAACCTGCAGGGCGGCAGGGCCGAGCAGCACGACGAAGAGGGTCGGGAAGATGCAGCAGGCCATCGGGAAGAGCATCTTGAGGGGGGCCTTCTGACCCGTCTCCTCGGCTCGCTGGCGGCGGCGCCGGCGGATCTCCTCGGACTGGATGCGAAGCACGTTGGCGATGCCGACGCCGAGCTGCTCGGACTGGATGATCGCCTGGATGAAGTTGTTCAGCTCATCCACCTTGTTGCGCCGTGCCATGTCGTCGAGAGCTTCGAGGCGAGGCCGTCCCAGGCGGATCTCGTTGAGCACCTGGTTGAACTCGGAGGCCAGGGCGTTGTGGTACTTGTCGCAGACCCTGCCCAGGGCCGCGTCGAAGCCCAGGCCGGCCTCGACGCTGATGGTGAGGAGGTCGAGCGCGGAGGGCAGCGCCAGCAGGATCTCCTTCTGCCGCCCTCTCATCCGGCGGGAGAGGGTGGCGTCGGGAAGCAGGTAGCCGACGACCACGCCGGCCACCGGGCCCAGGAGGAGCTCGGGCATCGCCATCCGGAGCAGGGCGCAGAGGGCCAGCCCAAAGAAGCCCAGGAGGATCAGGGCGATGATCTGCAGAACCAGGAAGCCGCCCACCGTGAGCCCCCAGGGCCGGCCGGCCAGGTTGAGCTTCTCCTGCAGGGCCTGGGTGCGCTGCTGGTTGTTCCGAGCGGTCAGGCGGCGGCCCCAGCGATCCAGGGTTGGCCGCAGGACCCGCTCGAAGAACGGCAGGGTCATCTCCACCTCGGCCAGGCTCTGGACGGCGCGCCCGGACTCGGTGAACTGGGCCAGGCGGGCCTCCAGGAGATCGGCCTGTGGCGACCGCGCCTGGAGAAACCAGACCACGATCATGGCGATGGCACAGGTGAGGAGGGCTCCGGCAACCGCGGCGAGCGTGGTCATACCTCGATCCTGACGATCTTCTGGATGATCGCCGTCCCCACGAGGATGCTCAGGAGGCCCAGGGCCAGCATCACCCAGCCGAGGTGCTCCTTGACCATCGGGGCGAAGTACGACGGCTCCACGAAGAAGAGGAAGAGGGCGAGGCCGACCGGCAGCAGGGTGATGATCGTGCCGGACATGCGCGCCTGGGCGGTGATGGTCCGGATCTCGCCGTGAATGCGGACCCGCTCGCGAATCGTGTAGGCGATGGTGTCCAGGATCTCTGCCAGGTTGCCCCCGACCACCCGCTGGATCTGCACGGCGGTCACCATCAGGTCGAAGTCCTCAGACTTGTTCCGGGCCACCATGTGCTGGAGGGCGTCGTCGACGGGGATGCCGAGTGCGATCTCGCGGGTGGCGCGGCCAAACTCCTCGGAGATGGGTGGCGACGCGTTCTTCGCCACCGTGCTCATCGCCTGGGCAAAGGAGAGGCCGGCCTTGAGGGCGTTGCTCAGCAGGATGATGGTGTCGCCGAGCTGATTCTCGAAGGCTCGCGTGCGCCGGGTCTGCCGGATGCGCAGGAAGATGCCGCTCCCGATCCAGATGACGATCGGGCAGGGGATGAAGGCGAAGAAGGTGCCGAAGCGCAGCCAGAAGATGGCGCCGACCGCCACCCCGATGCCCGCGACGATCAGCATCCATTCGGAGGACTTGAGGCGCAAACCGGCCTTCTGGAGGTCCTCGGCGAGCTTGCCCGCGTAGGAGCCGCGGTTGACCACCGGGTTGAGGGCGTCGGTGAAGCTGTCGAGAGCGTCGCGGAGCGCGTTTCCGCTCCGGATGCGCTCGGGTTGGGGGGGCCGCTGACCGCCCATGTAGGCGCTCAGCCGCCGGGCCACCTCGTCGGCCTCAGTCCGGCTCCGGGTCGCGATCAGAGCGACCCAGCAGAGCAGGAAGCAGGCGACCAGAACCGCCGCGAGCAGAGGAAGAAAGTCGGTCATTGCCGCGCCCTACGTCC
>JBEKAP010000171.1:0-5189 GCA_050015875.1 Candidatus Dormibacteria bacterium
GCGCATCCCGTACCGGGAGACCATCAACGGCACGGCACGGGTGCAGCACCGCTACAAGAAGCAGTCAGGCGGGGCGGGCCTCTTTGGCGACTGCACCATCGAGATCGAGCCGCTGCCGCGCGGTGGCGGCTTCGAGTGGCAGGACAAGATCTTCGGCGGGTCCATCCCCCAGCAGTTCCGTCCCTCGGTGGAAAAGGGGGTCCGGCAGACCATCGAGCAGGGGGCGATCAGTGGCAACCCCGTCGTCGACGTGCGGGTGCGGCTGGTCGACGGCTCGACCCACCCGGTGGACGGCAAGGACATCGCCTTCCAGATCGCGGGTTCGATGGCGATGCGGGAGGCCGTTCAGAAGGCATCCCCGGTGCTGCTGGAGCCGATCGTGATCGTCAAGGTCGTGGTCCCGGAGCGCTTCACCGGCGACATCATCGGGCTCTTCAACGCCCGCCGCGGGCGGGTCGCCGGGATGAACCCGCTCGGCGACGGCCGCTCCGAGGTGACCGCCCAGGTGCCCCAGGCCGAGATGTTCACCTTCCCCATCGATCTGCGCGCCCTCACTCAGGGCCGGGGTCGCTATGCCACCGAGCTCTCCCATTACGAGGAGGTCCCGGCGCACGTGGCCCAGCAGCTCATCGAGGCGCATCAGAAGGAGCACGCCGCGCCGTCCGCCTGATCGGCCTACGCGGTCGCCCTTGCCACCGGCGCTTCGACAGGGGTGAGGGAACCGGCCGGCACCGTCTCTCGCCGCAGCCTGCGGGCCAGGGCGACGGCCAGCCACACCGCGCTGGCGCAGGGTAGGGAGAAGAGCTGGAGGAGGGGCCACCAAGCAGGTGTCCGGCTGACCGCGACCAGCCCCGGCATGGTCAGCTCGGAGATGGCGAGAGGGGCGACGATGCCGAAGACGAGCACCGCTCCGACCGCCGCCAGGGCCACGGACCGCTCTGCTCGCCATCCCCTCGCCGCGACCAGGCCGAGCACGGCGAAGAGGGGTATGAGGAGGTGCATGAAGTGGGGATACCAGGCGATCCCGCCCGCCAGCAGCATCGCCAGTATTCCCAGTCCGTACTCGGCCCCGCGCTCCTCGGGGGTCCTCGGCCCCGGCCGGGTGGCCCACCCCGCGAGCCAGAGGACGGCGAAGGCGACCACGATATTGGCGGATTGGACCGGCACCGACGTGGGCTGGACGCGCAGCACCGACTGATCGGCAAGGCGGCTGACGGTGCCGCCCAGCGACTGGTCGTAGATCCATCCCGTGGCCCGGTTGAGGTCGGGGAGCACCTGGGTGAAGAAGGTGACGTTCACCCGGATGCCGAGGGCAACCCCGCCCAGCACGACGCTGGCGGCCCCCGTCGCGAGCATCGCCGCGGTTCCTCGCCACCAGCGGCGCCGGATCAGCAGGATCACGAAGACAATCGGGGCGATCTTGATCCCGGCCACCAATCCGAGCAGCACTCCCGCCGTGACCTGGCGGTCGCGGACGTACGCCCAGTAGGCGCAGGCGAGGAAGAGGAAGAGCAGCGGGTTGATCTGGCCGTGCCAGAAGTTGTAGGTGACCGGGTCGAAGACCAGGGCTGCCAGGATGCCCAGCTCGATCGCCGGCCAGGAGCGGGGGAGGGCCGTGCGGGCGACCAGGATCGCCCCTGCCACCGCGCTGCCGACGTTGAGCCAGAGCCAGACCAGCATGGCCGAGTGGTCGCTGAGCAGCGCCAGCGGGCGGAACAGCAGGGCGGCGAAGGGTGGGTAGATGAGCCCCGACATCACGACCGTCGACGGGTTGAACTGCGCGTAGGGCGACCCACCGGCGGCCATGGACCGCGCCGCGCCGAGGTACGCGGAGAAGTCCTCGAACGGCCCCCCGAAATGGCCGGTGAGCGGCGCGACGACAAAGGAGGGGATGCTCGCCACCGCGGCGATGGCCGCGGCGACGAGCAGGACGAATCGGACGCGCCGAGCCAGGCGGGACGCCGGGGCGACGCCGGTGGCGGTGCCGGTGGCGGTGCCGGTCATCTCGGCACCCACTGGGCGGGAGTGCCGATCTGGGGGACCGGGGTTTGCCCCCCGGCCGTTGACGGCGGCCGGGCGAGGCTCCAGAGCAGGGTGACGAGGAGGAGCAGGGCGGCGTAGGCGGGGAGCGAGTCCAGCTGCAGCGCCGCCGGCCACCACGGGGTGCCGTGCGTGCCGGGGGCCCAGGTGAGGCCCCCCAGAGCCAGGAAGAGGGGGGCGCCCACGCCCGCGACCAGGGCCAGGCCCGCACCGGCGGCGATGCTTGGCCGCGCCAGCCGGCCGCGTGCGGCCAGACCGACCACCACCAGCAGCGGAATCACGAGGTTCCCATAGTCGTCCCACCAGGCGATCGACCCGGCCAGCACCATCGCGGTCACCGCGGCGCCGAACTCCAGCGAGCGCCGGTCGCGACCCGCCTCCCCGCCCCGAACCGCAAGCACCGCGGCCACCAGGCAGGCCAGCGAGGCGGTGGTGATGACGAGCTGCAGCGCCGGGTTCGGGGCATCGAGCCGGAAGACGTTGTGGTTCGCGATCCGGCTGAGCAGCGCGCCCAGGCTCTCATTGAAATACCAGCCGTCGGCTCGGGAGAGCACCGGCAGGACGCCGGTGAGCCACTCCCGGACCCGCTCGAAGCCGAGGAGCAGCCCGCCCAACAGCAGGGAGCCCGCGAGGGTCCCGGCGCCGGCGAGGAAACCGCGCCACCAGCGGCGACGGAGAAGCAGCAGGAGCAGCGCGGCCGGCGCCACTTTGGCGATGCCTCCCAGACCCAGGGCCAGGCCGCAGCCCACCTGATCGCCCCGCAGCCATGCGCGAAACGCCATTGCCAGGCTGAGCAGGACGAAGGCGTTCATCTGGCCGTGCCAGATGTTGTAGAGAGCCGGTGCGAAGAGGACGGCGACGCAGAATCCGACCGCCGTCCGCGGCCATGACTCGGGAAGGCTGGCGCGGGCCACGACGATGGACGCCGTGATCGTGGCGACCAGGATGCACCAGAGCCAGATGGTCTGGGCCAGCTGGTACGGCACGAGCGCCAGTGGCCTGGCCAGGACGGCGATCAGCGGCATGTAGTCGAACCCGAGGTTGGTGACGAGCGATGTCGGCGCGTGCGCAAGGAAGCCGCCATAGGGATCGGCACCGACATTGGCGGCTCGACCCGCGGCGAGGATGGGTTCGAAGTCGTCGAACCTTCCCGTGAAATGGCCGGTCAGCGGAGCCGCCACGAAGTCGATGAGCACGAGCAGCACGCAGCTCACCGTGGCCGCCACCACCAGCGCGCCGACGATCCGGCGCGACCGAGGCATACTGTTCAGGCGCGCCAGATGCTGCAGCAGCGACCGCTGGCCACCCCGCACCGCGCGGGTCGCCGCAGGCCACGTCATCACGCGCGGATGGTACGGCCGCCGATGCGATCAGCCCAGGGCGTCGCCTCCTCGTCACCGCGCCGTGCCCCTCCATCCCGAGTGCGACGATCCCGCCCGGTTGGGGGAGGCCCGTTTCCACGGTGGCTCGTGCTGCCGCGCGCGGCTCCCTCTACGGGCGGATGGCCTCCGCGAAGGTGAACGGATGGTGGTAGCGGAAGGCCTCGTCCTCCCCGAGCTGCCCCATCCGTGCGGTGAGGTCGGCTTCGAACGCCGCCCGGACGGACGGGCCGAGCACGGAGAGGAGGGCGTGGGAGGACGGCCCCGCCCCCATCATCAGGTCGGTCCACTCCCGAGCCGTCGCCGCCCTCCCCCCGGTGATCATCATCGTGGTCACCACACTGGTGAAACCGGCGGACTCGAGGAGACGGGCGAGCACCTCGGGCTCGCCGAAGCGGGTGCGATCGCCGGGAGGGCGTGGGACCACCACGGGGTGTCGCAGCTCGAGCGCCAGGAGCCGCTCGTGGAAGAGCTCCTGGGCCGGGGTGGAGAGGGCGCGATCGAGCACCGAGACGGCGAGCCGCGATCCCCTCCTCATCACCCGATGCGCCTCCTCGAGGGCGCGTCGCGGGTCGGAGAGATAGGGGAGGGAGTCGCCGATCGTTACCACGTCGAAGGTGCAGTCGCTGAAGACCAGCGCCTCGGCGGGGACGTGGAAGAAGCGCACGTGCGGGGACGCGCGCCGCTTGGCCACCTCCAGCAGGCGGCGGGCGATGTCCACTCCGAAGACCTCCCCCGAGGTGCCCACCCGATCGGCGGCCATCTGGGTCACCAGGCCGGTACCGCAGCCGACGTCGAGCAGGCGCTCACCCGGGAGCGGCGACGCGATCTCGATCAGGCGGGCGCCCAGGCGGCGGTGGATGCCCGACGACCAGTCGTCGTAGGCATCGTTCACGGCGTCGTAGTAGGCCTCGAGGTGGCGGGCGTAACGAGTCGCCGACGGCCACTCCCGCTCGGGGGAGTCAGGCGGTACCGGAGCGCTAGACTGACGTGCCTGTCCGTCGGCGTAGGGGAAGGATTCAGACATGGACCAGACCGCAGACAAGATCAGCGCAACCCCGGAGGCGAAAGAGTCAGTGGTGATATCCAAAGCGGACGGGAAGCGTCCCGGCGAGAACTCTAGCGGCGGCACGGTCACCCTCGGCGCCGATGACCGCCTCGAGGGCAAGTTGATCATCCGCAGCGACCTGGTGGTCTTCGGCAGCATCGACGGCGAGGTGATCACCACCGGCGACGTGACGGTCGAGGCCTCCGCCGTGGTCAAGGCCCGCCTCGAGTGCCGCAACCTGAGCATCCGCGGCCGGGTCGAGGGCGAGGTCACCGCGCAGCAGCGGCTCCGCCTGGCCGGTTCCGGGTACCTCCAGGGAAGCATCCGGGTCGGCAAGCTCCACGTCGAGGACGGGGCCACCTTCAACGGCTCGATCGCGATGATGGGCGCCGAGGGCTAGCAGTCGAATCGCTTGGAGAGGTCGCGTCTGCCCCCGGGCGGCGCGACCTCTCTTCTGCGTCCAGGGACCTCGCGCAGGCTGCGGCGTCGCAGTTGGAGGGACGGCGGGCCCACCGCCCGACGCCTGGCGAGGAGCCGGCTGAGCCGGGTCGCCGAGGGGGGCGAGCCCCTGCTCAGCCGACGAGGACGGAGAGTCCCCAGACGACGAGCGCTCCCAGCACGGCGATCAGGCTCACCGCCAGCACGATGGCTCGGCGGCTCGCCGTCCCGTAACCGGCGGCAACCCGGGGCTCGGTGGGGAAGCTGGCGGTGTGGAGGGTCAT
>JBEKAP010000172.1:0-5160 GCA_050015875.1 Candidatus Dormibacteria bacterium
TCCCCACCCGGGTGCCGGCTTCCTGGCCAGGGTCGCCGGCGTGCCCATCCTCCCGGTGGGCATCTGGGGCAGCGAGCGCGCCCTGCCGCTCGGTTCGATCCGGCCCCGCCGCGCGCCGGTCCATCTCCGCTTCGGGCGCGCCGCGCCGCTGCCCCCGGAGGATGCGGGCGGCCCCCGCCGGTCCAACCAGGAGGTCTCGGACCTGCTGATGCAACGGATCGCGGAGGTCCTCCCGCCATCTCGTCGCGGCATCTTCGACGGTACGGCCGACTACCGGGCGGCGACTCCGCCCCCCGCCTGAGGGCTGGCTCCGATGACCGCCGAGCTCGTCTCCTTCGACCTCGAGACCACCGGCCTCTCTCCCAGGACCGAGCGGGTCATCGAGATCGGCGCGGTCCGTTTCGACCGGGATGGGGTGCCCCTCGCCGAGCTGCAGCTCCTCGTCGACCCGGGCATGGCGGTGCCACTCCCGGTGCAGCGCCTGACCGGCATCACCGGCGCCGACCTGGCGGGGCAGCCGTCACCGCTCGAGGCCATGGCCCAGCTCGCCGAGTTCAGTCAGGGCGCCGACCTGGTAGGCCACGGGACCGGCTTCGACCTCGCCTTCTGCGCTCTGCTCCTCCCCGAGACCTTCGGCCGTCGAGAGGCGATGGACACGCTGGAGCTGGCGCGCATCCTCCTTCCCCTTGCCGGCAGCCACAATCTCGGAGCCCTGGGACGCCAGCTCGGGCTCCACCACGAGCGCCCCCACCGGGCCCTGAGCGACGCCCAGGCGACCGCTGAGCTGTTCCGGTGGTTGCTGGTGGAGGCCGCCTGCCTCCGGGCATCGACGTTCGCCGAGATGCGGCGTGTCGCCGCCCAGGCCGGGACCTCGATCGGGCACTTCTTCGACCTGGTCGCGGCGGAGAGGCGGGCACACCCCGAGCTGGAGGGCCACACCCACGCCGGCGGTGGGCCCCTGCCCGCCGCGGTCGGCGGACCGGAGCCGGCTCTGGCCCCGGCTCCACCGCCCGGCGCGGCGGGCTCGGCCGCGCCCTCCACCACCGAGCTCACGCGTGGCGAGCGGGAGGGACTCCTCTCCGGGCCCCTCGCCGACGCCGCCGTTCGGCTGATCGGTCCGGGTGGCTCGCTCGCCCAGCGCCCGGGATACGAGTACCGGGAGACCCAGGAGCAGATGGCGCGGGCCGTCGCCCAGAGCCTGGAGCGCGGCGGACGCCTCCTCGTCGAGGCGGGGACGGGCGTGGGCAAGACCCTCGGCTACCTGGCGCCGCTCGCCCTCTGGATCGAGCGGGGTCGCGGCCGGGCCGTGGTCGCCACCCACACCATCACGCTCCAGGAGCAGCTCGCCGCGCGGGAGCTGCCCGCCCTGCAGCCGTACCTTCCCCGCCCCCTCGGCTGGGCGATGCTCAAAGGCCGCAGCCACTACATCAGCCTGCGCCGCTTCCAGCGCCACCTTCGCCGCGGCGACATCGGCCCCCGCGGTCCCGACCTCGACGCGATCAGGTTCAAGCTCAAGCTGCTCCGCTGGCTCGACCTCACCCGCACCGGGGACCGCGCGGAGCTGCATCTCGGATCCCTGGAGCGCGACCTCTGGCGCGCGGTGGAATCGACCGGCGACGACTGTCTGGGCAGCGCCTGCGCCAACTGGGGCAACGGGGCCTGCCACATGGTGGCGGCGCGCCGGGCGGCGGCGACCGCCGAGCTGGTGGTGACCAACCACGCTCTGCTGCTGAGCGACGAGCCCGCCGAGGGGCATCTGCTCGGCGACTACTCGGCGCTCATCGTCGATGAGGCACACCACCTGGAGGAGCAGGCCACCCAGGCGGGAGGACACCGGCTGCGGAGCGCGGACGTGCTCCGTGCCCTCGATCGGCTCCCGGCGGTCGTGGATGCCGCGCTGGCGACCGCCCTCGACGTCTGCCGCGACGCCGCCAACGGGCTCTTCGGCGAGGCCAAGGGGCTTCTCGCCGAGCGCCTGGGCGGGGGAGGCGGTGCGCCGACGGGGAGCCTCAGCGTCACCGACGACCTGATCGGCGAGCCGCGAGTGCAACCCCTGGCACGCAACGCGCAGCACGCCGTGGCGGTCCTTCGCCGGGCCGCTCTGGCCCTGCGCACGGCGGGCCCGGCGTGCGTGGAGGCCGACCTCTTCCCGCAGCCGGATCGAGAGGAGGAGGAGCTGGCCCTGGCGGCATCCGCCCTCGAGGGGTCGGCGGCGGCCATCGACGACGTGCTGATCCACCGCCGCGCGGGTCACGTCGCCTGGATCGAGCTGCGGGCGGAGCAGGCGGAGCTGCACGACGCGCCGGTGGCGGCCGGGGCAGCGCTCGGTGAGGGGCTCCTGGACGCGGCGCGCACCGTCGTGCTGACCTCGGCCACCCTCGCCATCGCGGGGGACTTCGGCTTCATCCGGGAGCGGCTCGGGCTGGGAGCGCGGACCGAGGAGCTGGCGCTGCCGTCACCCTTCGACTACCTCGACCAGGCACTCTGCATCGTCGTCACCGACATCCCCCCCTATGACGATCCGGAGTACGAGCAGGCGCTGGCCGCCATCACCGCCGGCATCGGGCAGAGGCTGGGCGGACGCACCCTCGGCCTCTTCACGGGGTACGGAGCGCTCCGCCGCGTCCGCGACCTGGTGGGGCGGCGGCTCGCCGGCAGCCAGATCGCCGTCGTCGCCCAGGGCCTCGACGGCACCCGGCGCCAGCTCCTCGCCTCCTTCGTGGAGAACCCGCGCACCCTGCTGCTCGGCACCAGCACCTTCTGGGAGGGCATCGACGTGCCGGGAGACGCCCTCCAGTGCGTGATCATCGCCAAGCTCCCCTTCGCCGTCCCCTCCGACCCTCTGGTCCGGGCCCGCACCGCCGAGCTGCGCGATCCCTTCGGGAGCTACGTGCTCCCCGAGGCCGTCATCCGGCTGCGCCAGGGGTTCGGCCGGCTGATCCGGTCGGGGACCGATCGCGGGGTGGTGGTCATCGCCGATTCCCGCCTGCAGAGCCGCGACTACGCGCGCCGCTTCCTGGAGGCGCTCCCGCCGGCCACCGTGGCGCGCGAGCCGGTCTCGGGGGTGGTCGCCCGGGTCGCCGACTTCGTCGGCGGGACCGCCGATGGCGGAGAATCCACGCCATGGCAAGTACCGCAGCCGAGGTGACCACGAAGAGCGCCCCCGGGCATGACGGCGAGATCCTGGTCGCCCTCGCCCAGATGGCACCCCGGCTGGGTGATCTGGGTGCCAACGTCGCCCGCCACCTGGATCTGATCGGCACCGCCGCGGCGGGAGGGGCCGACCTGGTGGTCTTTCCCGAGCTCTCGCTCACCGGGTACTTCCTCAAGGACCTGGTCACCGAGACCGCCATTCGCCTGGACGGCCCGGAGATCCGGGCCCTGGCCGAGGCGTCGGGCCACGTCGACGCCGTGGTCGGCTGCATCCTGGAGAGCGACGACCACCGCTTCCACAATGCCGCCGTCTACCTCTCGGGGGGCTCGGTCGTCCACGTCCACCGCAAGGTGTACCTGCCGACCTACGGCCTCTTCGACGAGGCTCGGGATCTGGCCCCCGGCAACCGCTTCCGGGCTTTCGAGGCCCCGCTCCGCTCCGCCGCTCCGCGCCGCCCCTGGCGGGCGGGAGTCCTCATCTGCGAGGACCTCTGGCACCCGAGCTCGGCCTACCTGCTCGCCCGCGACGGCGTGGACCTGATCATCTGCCCGTCGGCGTCGCCGGGCCGGGGGGTGGGACAGGGGTCGGAGCTGGGCACCGCGCAGAGCTACGACGTGATCACCCGCACCTACGCCCAGCTCTTCACCGCCTATGTCGTCTACTGCAACCGCGTCGGCTACGAGGACGGCATCAACTTCTGGGGAGGCTCCCGGGCGGTCGACCCCGAGGGCCACCTGCTCGGCGAGCCGGCCGGTCGCGAGGAGTCGATGCCGCTTCACCGCCTCGATCTCGCCGCCCTCCGGCGGGCCCGGATCGCCAACCCGATGCTCCGCGACGAACGCCACGACATCGTCGACGCCGAGGGCCGGCGGCTGCACCGCCGCGAACGTGACTGAGACCGCGGCCGAGCGGATGCGGGGCGACGTGGCCGGTGCCCTGGCCGTCGACTGCGCCCTCGTCACCGAGATACTGACCGGATTTGTCCGCGAAGAGGTCCGCAAGGTCGGCTTCGAGCGGGGGGTGGTCGGCCTCTCCGGGGGTATCGACTCCGCGGTGACCCTGGCCGTGCTCTGCCGGGCCCTCGGGCCCGAGAACGCGATCCCCGTGGTCATGCCCTACCGGGCGAGCAGCCCCGCATCGGAGCGCGACGCCCGCCTGGTCGCCGCCCGGCTCGGGACCACCCCGCTGGTGGTCGACATCTCCCCCCAGATCGACGCCTACTTCGATCTCAACCCGGACGCCGACCGCACCCGCCGGGGCAACAAGATGGCGCGGGAGCGAATGTCGATCCTCTACGACCTCTCGCTGGCGCGCGCGGCGCTCGTGGTGGGGACCTCCAACAAGACCGAGCTGCTGCTCGGCTACGGGACCATCCACGGCGACATGGCCCACGCCCTCAACCCGCTCGGGGACCTCTACAAGACCCAGATATTCGCTCTCGCCCGCCATCTGGAGCTGCCCGCGGAGGTGATCGAGAAGGCACCCTCCGCCGACCTCTGGGAGGGCCAGTCCGACGAGGAGGAGCTCGGCTTCGAGTACGCGGCGGTGGACCAGCTGCTCCACCAGATGATCGACGAGCGGCGCACCCGGCCCGAGCTGCACGCGCTCGGCTTCGACGACGCGTTCGTCAAGCAGATCCATCGCCGGGTCCGGGACAGCCAGTACAAGCGGCGCCCGCCGCTCATCGCCAAGCTCTCCAACCGGACCATCGACCGCGACTTCCGCTACCCCCGCGACTGGGGTCGCTGACGAACACGGAGACGCCTCCGGGGGCGCGGCTCACGGTCCTGGCGACCCCGATCGGCAACCTGGAGGACGTCAGCCGGCGCGCCGAGCGCGCGCTGCGCGAATGCGACGCGGTGGTTGCCGAGGACACCCGCCGCACCCGCATCCTGATGCGCTCGCTGGGCATAGACCGCCCGGTGATCTCCCTTCCCGCCTTCGACGAGGAACGCCGCATCCCTGCCCTGATGGCCAGGCTGGAGGCCGGCCAGCGACTCACCCTC
>JBEKAP010000173.1:0-5130 GCA_050015875.1 Candidatus Dormibacteria bacterium
TGGCGGAACCAGCGGAACTCGGGCGTGGTGAAGCCGACCTTGCGACGCCGCCGGCGGATCTCCTCGGGCAGGATGCCGCGCATCGCCTCACGCATGATGCGTCGCGACCACCCCCCGGAGACGATGGCGGAGGACGGGAGCCGGAGGATCCACTCCACCAGCTCCTGGTCGAGGAACGGCAGCCGCGACTCCATGGAGTGGGCCATCGAGTTGCGGTCCTCGTAGCGGAGCAGCGAGGGCAGCGAGAAGGTGGTGAGGTCCTGGAGCAGCCGCTTCTTCAGGTCGTCCTGAACGCGAGGGTCGTCGGGCCGCCGCTTGCCCCGCGTCCACTCGGGGCGGAGCAGAGAGCCGATGTCCACCTGGTGCCGGCCCTCCCAGAGCCGGCGGCGGGCCAGCCGGCCGACCGTGTCCCGCGCCTTCGCGGACTCGAGCGCGAACTCCCGGTAGCGGTGCTCGCGGAGCAGCTGGCGGAGGTAGACGTACTGGTAGGGGACGTAACCGCCGAGCAGCTCGTCACCGGCCTGGCCGTCGAGGAGAACGGTCACCTTCTGGCTGGCGGCGCGCATCACCGACCACATCGCGTAGGGCGCGGTGGTGATCATCGGCTCCTCGGCATGCCAGACCCAGGTCTCCAGCTCGGCCAGCCACTGCTCCGACGTCGGCTGCACCCAGGCGGGGTCGGCGGAGGTGACCGCGAGCACCGCCTCGACGTAGCGGCGCTCGTCGATGGGGTCGCCCGGGAAGACCGCCGAGAAGGTCTTGAGACGGTCGCCCAGCGAGACCGAGTCGGGCACGTGCTGGGCGAGCAGCCGGTCCATGACGCAGACGATCGAGGAGGAATCGAGGCCACCCGAGAGGCAGGTGCCGACGGGCACATCGGCGACCAGGCGGCGTTCGACCGCGCGGGTGAAGAGGCGGAGGAACTCCTTCGGGTCCGGGGCCGCGTCCTCGCTGATGACCGGCGTCCAGTACCTGGTCTCCCGGGTGGCGCCGGTGGGCGCGACCGTGACGTAGGCGCCGGCCGCGACCTGGCGGACGCCCGAGAAGAAGGTGAGGTCGTTGTGGTCATACAGACCGAAGCGGAGGTACTCGTAGAGCTGCTGCTCGTCGACCCGGCGGGGGAAGGTGGGATCCTCGAGGATCGCCTTGATCTCCGAGGCGAACACCACGCGCTGGTCGTGCTCGGCGTAGAAGAGCGGCTTGATGCCGAAGTGGTCGCGGCAGAGAACCAGCTCGGGCTCCGGACCGCGCCGGTCCAGGAGAGCGATCGCCCACATGCCGTTGAAGCGCTCGAAGGCGGCCGGGCCCCACTGCGCGTAGGCCTGCAGGGCGACCTCGGTGTCGCTCCTCGTCGTGAAGCGCCGGCCCTCCGCCTCCAGCTCAGCGCGCAGCTCGCGGTAGTTGTAGACCTCACCGTTGAAGACGATGTGAAGGCGTTCGCCGTCGGTCGCCATCGGCTGGGCGCCGGTGTCGAGGTCGATGATGGCCAGCCGGCGAAAGCCGAGCGAGGCGCCGTCGGTCTCGAAGAAGCCGTCGTCGTCGGGACCGCGGTGCCGGATCGACGCGGCCATGGCCCGGAGCAGGCTGGGGTCGCGGCGGCCGGTGAAGCCGCAGATGCCACACATCGAGCTACGCCCGCCCGGCGACCGATGAGAGGTCGGGGACCGGCGTCCGGCACTCCCAGAGCAGAAGCTCGCCGTCTGGGCTCACGCGCCGGCCCACCCGCTGAAAGCCGCTCTTCTGCAGCACCCGTGCCGAGGCGGGATTGCTCACCAGGCATTCGGCGGTGACCCGGCGCGTCTGCGGCTGGGCCAGGGCCCAGGCCACGATGGCCCCGACCGTCTCGGTGGCGTAGCCGCGGCCCCAGAGCGGGCGATTGACCGCATAGCCGATCTCGACGGTGCCGGTCGTGTCCGGGGCCGACTTGAACCCGATGCTCCCCACCGCCAGGCGGTCCTCGCGGCGGACGACCACCCCGTCGCACCAGGGCCCAGGGTCGGGGAGCCGGTCGCGGCGGGCGACCCAGACCGGAAACATCTGGAGAGCGTCCTCCCCCGGCCATTCCTTGGGGAAGTGGACGGTGAGGCGGCCGTCCGGCCCCGCCGTCTCGCAGGGGCCGACCGCGATCTCGGCCAGGAAGTCCGAGAGGGTGAGCCGCCTGCGCATCACCGAGGTCGGGGTGGAGATGAAGAGGAGCCGGGGCGTCTCCAGGGTCAGCACGCGCGCAACTCTACGCGGCGAGCCGTGGCCTGGCAGCCCGTCCCAGTGGCGCGTCACCGGGACCGGCTGCTAGAAGTCCATGTCGTCGTCGCCGCCGAACCCACCGCCCATGCCCCCACCTCCGAAGCCCCCGCCGCCGCCGTGGGAATGGCCGTGGCCATCCTCCTCGTCGTCCTCCGGCTCGGGGGCGTCGGCGACCAGCGCCTCGGTGGTCATGATCATGGTGGCGATCGAGACGGCCGACGTGAGCGCCGTGATCACGACCTTGGTGGGGTCGATGATGCCCCGCTCGACCAGGTTGCCGTACTCCTCGGTCACCACGTCGAAGCCGTCGTCCCCGGTCAGCTCGACGACCTTGTTGACGACGACCGCGCCCTCCAGCCCGGCGTTGGCCGCGATCTGCTTGAGCGGAGCGGTGAGTGCCTGGCGGACGGCGCGCGCGCCGGCGAGGGCGTCCCCCTCCAGCGCGAGTGCGTCGATGGCGTCACGGGCCCGGATCAGGGCGACGCCTCCGCCGGCGACGCAACCCTCCTCGAGGGCTGCCCGGGTGGCGTGAAGCGCGTCGTCGACGCGCCCCTTGCGCTCCTTCATCGCCACCTCGGTGGCGGCCCCCACCTTGATCTGGGCGACCCCGCCGACCAGCCGGGCCAGCCGCTCCTGCAGCTTCTCCCGGTCCCAGTCGGAGTCGGTCTCCTCGATCTGCTGGCGGATCTCCTGGCAGCGGGCGTCAAGGGCCTTGCGCTCGCCGGCGCCACCCACCACGGTGGTGTCGTCCTTGGTCACGGTCACCCGATCGGCGGTGCCGAGCTGGCTCGGGGTGACCCCGTCCAGGCGGATGCCGACCTCCTCGCTGACCACAGTCGCCCCGGTGAGGACGGCCAGGTCCTGGAGCATCGCCTTGCGACGGTCGCCGAACCCGGGGGCCTTGATCGCCACCGCTGTGAGGGTGCCCCGCATGCGGTTGACGACGAGGGTCGCCAGGGCCTCGGCGGTGACATCCTCGGCCACGATGAGGAGGGGCCGCTTGGCCCCGGCAACCAGCTCGAGGACCGGCAGGAGGTCCCTGACGGCGCTGATCTTGGCGTCGGTGATGAGGATGGCGGGGTGGTTCAGCTCGGCGACCATCTCCTTCTGGTCGGTGACCAGGTACGCGGAGACGTAGCCGCGGTCGAGCTGCATCCCCTCGACCACCTCGACGGTGGTCTCGATGCCGTCCGCCGACTCGACGGTGACGACACCCTCCTTGCCCACCTTGGCGAAGGCGTCGGCGAGCATCTCGCCGATCTCGGCATCGTCCGCGCTGATGGTGGCGATCCGGCGGATGTCCTCATTGGTGTCCACCGCGTGGGAGCGCTCGCGCACCGCTCCGGCCGCGGCCGCGGCGGCGGCCAGCATCCCCTGGCGCAGCTCGACCGGGAAGGCGCCGGCTCCGAGCAGGCGCAGCCCCTCGTCGATCATCGCCCGGCTCAGCACGGTGGCGGTGGTGGTGCCGTCCCCGGCCAGGTCGTTGGTCTTGACCGCGACCTCGCGGAGGAGCTGGGCCCCCATGTTCTCGAAGTGGTCCTTGAAATCGAGGTCGCGGGCGATGGTGACCCCGTCCGTGGTGACGAGCGGCGCACCGAACTTCTTGTCCAGCACCACCGAACGCCCACGGGGGCCCAGGGTCACCGCGACGGCGTCGGCCACCGCGTCCACGCCATGGCGGAGCAGCTGCCTCGCCTCGGTGTCGAATCGAAGTTGCTTAGCAGGCATGCTCTCTCAGCTCCTCTGGCGGGCGACGGGGGCGCGACCTTCGACGGACCGCGCCGCCATCACGCCGCGCGACGGGACGGCCGCTGGCTCAGGCCTTGACCTGGACGACAGCGAGGATGTCCTTCTCGGACAGGATGAGGTAGTCGACGTCGTCGATCTTGACCTCGCTGCCGGCGTACTTCGCGTACATCACCCGGTCACCGACCGCCACGTCGAGCTTGATCCGCTCGCCGGTGCGCTCGTTGTACTTGCCGCTGCCGACCGCCTCGATGATGCCCTCCTGGGGCTTCTCCTTGGCGGTGTCGGGGAGGACGATCCCACTCTTGGTCACTTCCTCACGCTCGACGGGTTTGATGACGACGCGATCAGCCAGGGGGCGAAGCTTCAAGGCCACGGTGCGACCTCCAGGTTTTAGCACTCGGGACGGGTGACTGCTAACACTCTAGCGAATCGAGTGCCAGGACCGCAACTGGCGGGCACCGGCGGGGAGGCGCGAGCCCGGCAGCCGGCGGCCAGCGGACAGCCCGCACATGCCGGGCGGCGACCACGACGTCAGCCCGGCTCGCCCTCCTCGTCGGCCGCCGGGGCACCGGGGCCGGCCTCGGCAACCGCCGGAACGGGCCAGCAGTGAACCCTGCCGGCGACCTTGAGGGTGACCTGGGCCCCGGGCTCGAGCCTCATCCCCCCGACCACCCTCGCGATCATCGGGGCGGCGGCGGCGCCTTCGATGACCAACCGGACCAGGGCGTCGTGGCCGCGGTAGCCGGTCTCGACCACCCGTGCCCCGATGCCGGGGCCTCCGCCCTCGGACGGGGTGACCCGGAGCTGCTCCGGCCGCACCAGCACGGTGATCCGCTGGCGCGCCGGACGGTGGCCGTCGCTCAGCTCGAGCCAGCCGAGCGGCGTCTCGGCGGTCGACCCGTACGACGTGCCCTCGATCAGGTTGGCCTCGCCCACGAAACGGGCCAGCGCGGGATCGACGGGGGCCTCGTAGAGGTCGCGGGGGCTGGCGACCTGGGCGATGACACCGTCGCGGATCACCGCCACCAGGTCGGCGATGGAGAGGGCCTCCTCCTGGTCGTGGGTGACCAGCACGGCGGTCGCCCCCGATCTCCGCACCACCGACTGGACGTCGGCGCGCACCGACGCCCGCAGCCC
>JBEKAP010000174.1:0-5054 GCA_050015875.1 Candidatus Dormibacteria bacterium
GAGGTCAACGTCAAGCTGGTCCACAGCAGCATCACCTCGGTCCACATCGACGGCTACGCGGTGACCAACCCGCTCGACTTCCAGGGGCAGGTCCTGGAGATCTCGGTCTTCAACACCTTCGCCCCGCTCACCCACATCGGGGCCCTCCAGACCATCGCCCAGGAGCTGGACCTGGAGCTGGTCGCGACCGTCGCCGAGCCCTACGCGCTGACCCGAGGCTGCGCCACCGAGGACGTGTACGAGTTCGGGGGTGTCTACATCGACGTCGGCGGTGGCACCACCGACATCGCCGTGGTCCGCCGCGGGATCGAGGCGATCCGGATGTTCGCCCTCGGCGGTCGCTCCTTCACCCGGCGTCTCGCCAACGAGATGGGGATGAGCCTGGAGGAGGCGGAGCGCTTCAAGCTGGCCCACGCCGAGGGCCGGCTCCCCGCCGAGCAGAACGCCCTCGCCCGCGCCACCCTGGAGCCGACCGCGGAGGTGCTCGCCCAGGGGGTCGCGCTGACCCTGGAGGAGCTGTCCGGCAAGGAGCAGGTGCCACCCGCGCTCTACCTCGCGGGCGGCGGGGCATCCCTGCCCGAGGTCGCCGAGCAGCTCTCGGCGCTGGACTGGCCCGAGATGGTGCCCATGAGCCGCCAGCCGACGGTCAGGGTGCTCGGGCCCCGCGACGTCCAGGCCATCCACGACTCGACCGGGCTCCTGGTCGGGAGTCAGGATGTGACCCCGATGGGGCTTGCGTATCATGCGGTGTCCCTGGAAGATGACGCGGATCAGCCACTGGGCGGTCTGATGCGCCGCGTCATGAAGGCGATGAAGGTGTGATGGGGCCTGCTGAATGGCCAAGCGACTGATCCACGTCGGCCCGGAAGACGACATCTCGGACCTGGCCGGCAAGCTGCAGGCCGCCGATCCCGGGGATGAGGTTGCGCTGACGGTGCCACCCGGGGCCCAGGCCTTCCAGACCCCGCTCAACGTCCGGCTGCTGCGCAGCGTCGCCATGAAGCGGGGCGTGAGCACGACCATCGTGAGCCCGGATCCGCGCATCCAGGAGGTGGCGCAGAGCGCCGGCCTGATCGTCTACGCCTCGGTCGCCGCCCTCGAGGGCGGCATCGCGGTCGAGGCCCCCCGTCCCGGCTTCCGCCCGGCGGGGCCGTCACCACGCCCCCAGGCGCCGTTCCTGCCCGAGCCGCCACCGGCGGTGTCGGGTGGTGCGGCGGCCGTGACCACGCCGCCCTTCGAGTACGTGCCCCGACCCATCGCGCCCGCGGCGCTCACCGGTCCGGAGACACCGGTCCCTCCGCCGGGTCCGGTGCCAACCCGGAGCTCGACCCCGACCCCGTACCCGACCGCGAGCGCGGCCCCGCCCGCCTTCGAATCCGCCCCCCTGGGGGAGGGACCGTCCCCCCGCACGGGACCCTGGGGCGCCCCGATCGTCGCACCGGGGCGGGCGCCTCCTACCGAGCCGGTCGGGTCCGCCCCGCCGCCCCGTCCCCCCTCCCTCCCGGCATCCCCGGGGGGGGCGCCGCCCCGGCCGGGGAGCCAGTGGACCCCCCTCTCCGCCATCCCCGACGACGCTGACGAGCCGGTGTCCCCCTGGGCGGGTGCGCGGGCCGCGATCGTCCCCGCCGCCACCATCGGCGTGGTCGGGGCGCCGCCGGCTCCGGTCGCACCTCCGCCCCTGGCGCCGCCCCCGCCGCCCAGGGTGGGGCTCTCCAGCCACCGGCAGCCACCGACCCCACCGCCGACCACCTCCACCACCGGGCACCTCCGCCTGCCCTCCCGCAGGGTGATCTACGGGATCGTGGTGGGCCTGCTGGCGGTCGGCGTCATCCTCTTCCTGCTCCTCGGCAGCTCGGCGACGGTCACGATCACGGTCGCCGAGCCGACCCTGACGGTCACCCCGACCATCCAGGGGACGACCTCCACGGCGCAGGCGAGCGAGCCCAACTTCATCCTGAGCAAGCAGGTCACCGCCACTGCGAGCGCGACCTTCCAGGCGTCACCCACGGGCACCCAGACCGTCACCGCAGTGGCCGCCTCGACCAAGCTCGAGCTGACGACGACCGACCCGCTCTGCGCCTCGGGGTGCTCCCCGCTCCTCATCCAGGAGGGGACCGCCTTCGCGACAGCGGGCAACAGCGCCATCTTCTCCGTCTCCCAGGACACCTACGTGACCTTCACCGCCGACGGCATCCCCGGGTCGCCCGAGGTCCCGGTGGTGGACCTGAGCGCGGGCAGCGCCGGCAACTCCGTACCTGCCGGGGCCATCGACGCCTGTGCCCCGGACGAGACGCTGTGCGGACAGCTGGACATCACGGTGACCAACCCGTCCGCCCCGACCGGCGGGGTCGACGCCGCCACCCAGAGCGTCGCCAGCACCTCCGACATCACCAACTGGCAGGAGCAGATCGGCCAGGTCGAGGAGCAGCTCGGCAATACCGCCACCGCCGACCTGACCGCCAAGGCGGGTCAGGAGAAGGTCGCCGTGGATCCGAACGGCGGCGGCAAGAGCGTGACCTTCACGGTCAGCCCCACCAGCTTCCCACCCACGACCGCGGGCGCGGTGATGACCCCCGAGACGGTGACGGTCACGGTGACCGCCCAGGAGACCCTCTACAACCCGGCCGACCTCGATGCCGTGGTGCTCAGGGACCTGGAGGCATCCTCCAATCTCCCCGCCGGGGACAGCCTGGTGCCGAGCCAGCTCCAGCTCAACAACCTGCAGGTCATCCAGGCCGGCAGCGACGGCAGCTTCGCCCTGTCGGTGTCGGGCGTCGACTACTACCACGGCAAGGTCAACCTGACCCAGCTGGCGGGCCAGCTGACCGGGAGGAGCCCGGGCAGCGTGCAGGGGATCGTCCAGACGGCGATCCCCAATGTCCAGAGCGTGTCCGTCGACGAGACCCCGGTGGGTTTCCTCTTCATGCCCTTCTCCAGCTCCAGCATCCACATCGTCGAGAACTTCGTGGCCGCGCCGAGCTCCGGATCGAGTGCGAGCGGCTGACCTGGATCGGTGAGTAGCGCGAAGTGGACCGCCTGCCAGGCGAGATCAGCCCAAGGCGCCGACGAGCAGCGCAGGGAGTGCACCCGGAGGGTGCATGACCGAAGGAGCGTAGGAGGCAATGCCGGGATGAGCCGGCTGGTGGGATGAGACGCCAGCAGCTGCTCACCCGTCCAGGACTGAGCCCCCGGCCGGGATCCGCGGCGTGAGCGCACCCTGCGCCGCCATCGGCGTGGACCTCGGCTCCAGCCGGGTCGGCCTCGCCGGAGCCGATCCCACCGGCACCATCGCGACCCCCCTGGTCACCCTGGAGCGGCGGCACCCGAAGTTCTGGTCGGCGCTGGAGCGGGCCTGCGCGGAGCGCGGCTGCCGGCTGCTCGTCATCGGCCTGCCCCGCCGCCTCGACGGGAGCGAGGGCGAGGCCGCGGCGGGCGCACGCCGCTTCGCCGCCGAGGCCGAGCGCCGGCTCGGCCTGGAGGTGGCCATGTGGGATGAGTGGCTGACCACCGTCCAGGCGGAGCGCGCGCTCATCGAGGGAGGGGTCCGGAGGGCACAGAGGAGGAGTACGGTGGACGCGGTGGCCGCCAGCCTCATCCTCCAGAGCTACCTCGACGCCCGCCCCCGGAGGTCCTCGCCGTGAGAGACGGTCAGCGGGGCCGGCTCGGTGTGCTCTTCGCCCTCATCGGCGTGGTCGTGGTGCTGGCACTTCTCGCCGGGGGTGTCTTCGTCTACGGCGGGATCGAGCTGAAGCCGGCGGACACGGGCAGCGAAGCCCCGACCGTGGTCAGGGTGAGCCCCGGGGAGAGCCTCGACCAGCTCGCCAGCGGGCTGGAGAGCGAGGGGCTGATCAAGAGCGCCCTCTTCTTCTCGGCGTATGCCCGGATCCGGGGCGTGCACCTCCACGCCGGCCTCTACCGGGTCGATTCCGCCATGGGGGCGAGCGAGATCATCAACGTCCTGGAGGGGCCGCAGTACTGCCCACCGGTGAGCTTCGTGATCCCCGAGGGCTTCACGATCGACCAGATCGCCGACCGCGTCGCCGCGACCAAGGGGCTGGACATCAGCGCCACCCAGTACCTTGCCGCGCTCGCCCAGACCGGCTACACGGCACCGTTCCTGAGCATCCGCCCGGCGGGCGACACCTCCCTCGAGGGCTTCCTCTTCCCGGCCACCTACACGGTTCCGGATTGCGCCACCGCCCACCAGGTGATACAGGAGCAGCTGAGCGCCTTCCAGAGCCAGATCGTGCCCAAGCTGCCGGCGTCGCCCAGCCAGGCGTACGACGATCTCATCACGGCCTCCATCATCCAGGCCGAGGCCAGGTTCGCCGCCGACTTCCCGCTGGTCGCGTCGGTGGTCGACAACCGGCTCGCCGACAACATGGACCTCCAGATCGACGCCATCGTGATGTACGGGCTGCACCTCTCCGGGCAACCGATGTCCACCGCCGACGAGGCCATCCCCACCCCGTACAACAGCTACCAGAACCCCGGGCTGCCGCCCACCCCGATCGACTCTCCCGGGCTCGCGACCCTGGAGGGCGCGCTCGCCCCGGCGACGACCACCTACCTCTTCTACGTGACCGACCCGTGCGGACACAACCACTATTCGGTCACCGAGGCGGTGCACGAGCAGCAGGTTCAGGAATACTCCACCTCGTGTTGATCGGTACCGCGGGCCGACGATGCCAGTAGCGCCGCCCAAGTGGCTTCAGCTCGGTCTGATCGGGTCGGGGATTCGGCATTCGCCAAGTCCCGCGATGCACCGTGCCGCACTCCACGCCCGCGATCTCCAGGGCGACTACACGGTGCTCGACGTCACCCCGGAGGAGCTTCCCGGGCTGCTTCGGCAGATGCGCAGCGGGGAGTTCAGCGGCTGCAACGTCACCGTGCCCTACAAGGCGGCGCTGGCGGCCGCCTGCGACAGCCTGGAGGGCGACGCCGCCGTGTGCCAGGCGGTCAACACCCTGATCGTCCGGGACGGGGAGCTGATCGGGGACAACACCGACGCCCGGGGTTTCGAGCTGGCCCTCACCTACCAGCGGCTACGGCCC
>JBEKAP010000175.1:0-5032 GCA_050015875.1 Candidatus Dormibacteria bacterium
GCGAACCATGCGCTGACCGACCGTGGCTCGATGGCTCCCCGCCACCCCGGGGCGAGGTCCGTCTCGTCCATGAGCGGCCGCAGCATCACGCTGAAGCCATCCCCCTCCAGGGTTTCGAGCAGCCCCTCGAGCTGCGAGTCCGGCGGGGTTCCCGATCCGCTCGCCACCTGGTCCGAGGTGAGGCTCGCCTGGTAAAAGGGGAAGGTGACCGACACGCTGTTGACCCCGTCGTGGCGCAGCTTCGTGAGCATCGCGGAGAGCCCCGTCGGGTAGCCGGAGTTGGCGTAGAAGAGGAGGTTGACACCCGCCTGATACGAGGGGAGGGCGACCGGGGACGAGGGGGGCGTGGGCGTTGGCGGCACGGTGGCCGGCAGCAACGGCGTCGAGCCCGGAGGCGGCGTGCCCACGGTGGATGTCGCCGGAGCGCAGGCGCTGAGCAGGAGCAGGCAGGCGCCGACCCCGAGCCTGATCGGGTGCGCCATGCGCCTCGACCCCCGGTCACTGCTGTTGCGGCCACGCCACCGAACTCGGCCCGCGTCCATTCCCGTGAGGCTCCACATGCGAGGAGGAGCTGGGCGCTCCGTCGATGGCCAGGGTAATGCTTCGAGCGTCCGCCTCGTGACCGCGCATGCGCGGGCGTCCCGGTGCCAGGCAACCCGAATGTTACCGGTCCGTCATCGGACGTCAGAGGCGCTCCCACGCTCCGCGCCTAGCATCGGTCTCGTCGTCAAGGGCAAACCCACCGCGAGGCGGGGACGCAAAGCCACGGGGCTGCTCACCACAGTCAGCCGGGCCGCCGACGGGCAACCCGACGGTTCTCCGCGGGGGCGCCCAGAGCGCTCGGTGGAGGAGACCGATGCGCCGGTTGGGCAGGTTGCGGTCGTCGCGACTGCTGAGGGGGACCGCCCTTCTCGGAGTGATGATGCTCACCCTTGCCACGGGGCTGACGGTGGGTGCTGGGCCCGCCAGTCCCGCGCGGCCGGCCGCCACGTCCGCGTCTGCCCCGTCCGGGGCCCTCGCGGATGTGCAAGGCGCTGCCGCAACCGTCCCCGCGGCGACATCCGCGGGTGCGCCGACCGCCCCGGCATCCAGCCCGGCGACCCCGGCGAGCTCGAGTTCGGCGATCCCGTCAGGCATCAGCTCTGCCACCCCGGCGGGCACCGGCACCGCGACCCCGTCGGGCACCGGCGCCGGCACGACCATCGTGGCGGCCGGCTCGAGCGTCTCCGGCTCGTCCCTGACCGGTCAGCCCGCCGGCACCTCGACATCGAGCTCCCCGGCGCAGTTCGTGGCCGCCCCGACCTCAACCGGATTCGTGACCGTCTGCGGTACCGAGCTGTGCCTCAATGGATCGATCTGGGAGATGTACGGCGCGACCCATGGTCCCTTCGAGTCTGACGTCGAGACCACGATAACCCTTGCGCTCGAAGAGCATCTCAACACCATACGCCTCACGAACTTCCTGTACGAGTCCGGCTCCCTTGGCGACGTCTACGATCCGACATTGTGGGCGGCGGTCGACGCCTACATCGCCGCAGCGGGTGAGAACGGACTCCATGTCATCCTCGATCTCAGCACCTACCGCAACCTGCTCTGGAACAACTGTGACGGGCCAGCCTACGACTGGGGCAGTTTCCTCAGCTGGGTCTCCAGTCGGGTCAATACGGTCAACGGCCTCGTCTACTCACAGGATCCCACGATCGCGCTGGTAGCCCTCGCCGGTGAGTACAACGCGGTCGGCACCTACACATTCACGGCCAACGACGGCTCAGCATGCACCATCTCCTACACGACGCAGGATCTGACCGACTTCTTCGAGCGGACGCTCGCTGAGGCCCATGCCGACTTCCCGAATCAGATCGTATATACCGGCGGCTTCCTGTACCTCGACTGGGACTCTGGGATCGACTGGCAGACGATCATGGCCGACCCGGACGACCAGATATGCGCGATCCACGTCGGCAGCACGGGCGACGTGGACACGACCGTCCCCAACGTCTCCTCGTACTGCAAGGGCATGGACAAGGCGTGGATCGTCGAGGAGTTCGGCTTCCCACAATCCGACGGAGACGCCACTCGGGCGAGTGAATTCCAGAGTCGCTACGACCTCGCCCGTAGCTATGGGGCCGCAGGTGTCGTATTCTGGAACCTCGGTCCAGAGGTGAACGGCGTCAACTACAGCTCGGACAGCTGCGATGTCAATCCGCAAACGCCACTCACCTATGCCGTGGTGATCGAGAACTCTCCGTAGCTGGCTCAGGAGGCGCCGACTACGCGATACAGCCTCCACTCCTTGTCACCGGCAAACGTCTTGACGAGCGTACCAATGCCCGTCCCGTTTGCGTACGCCTGTGGGTACGCACGGTTGACCGCATCGAGCTGGACGAGCCCGGTGGGTTGAGGGATCAGGACGTAGGCGATGCCGGCCGCGGCGGGATCCGCCAAATCCTGCTGGAAGTCCACGTCAGATGTTATGACGTACTGATCCGGGTGGGACGACGACATGATCACGACGAAACCGTCGAAGTCGTCGATGAGGACGGATTCGCGTGGCAGGTGGAGTGAGTCCATGTAGGCACTGACAGCTCGGTCGGGCGCAAACTGGAGCTCGACGGCACGTTCTGTTGGGGTGAGTGGGCCGCGGTTCATCAGCGCCTGCAGGCCGGTGGCGAAGCTCCCGTCGACGGCGGGGTTGGCGACGATCTGGAAGCCCAGCGGGATGGTGAGCCCCATCACCAGCAGAGCTCCCATTGCGATGGCGCGCCGGCGTACCGCGGGGCAGAGCACTCCGATTAGGGAGTGCGCCCTTCGAGTCGGCGGAGCCGGCTCAGGTGCCGCAGCCGTGGAGGACGCGGTGACGTCGCGGTGGCCCACGATGATGCCGAGCATGAGGAGGACCAGAGGGATTTCGACGATGTAGAACCGAAGCTGCGGCGGCACTTGCTCGGTGACGCTGGCGAAGAAGAGGTACGCCAGGACGGCCGCGAGGACAGCCGGTGCACCCAGTGCGGCCCAGTCACGGCGTCTGATGATCACGCCAAGGCACGCCAGGACCACCAGGGGGAGAAAGGGCTCGAGGCCAACCATCCAGTGAAGTGCCTGGCCCACGTTGGCCAGCAACGTGCTCAGGGTCTGGGGAGGATGGAGACCAATGGCGGCGACCTGCTCGGCGTTGCCATAGTTGCTTGAGAACTGCGCAAATGGCGTTCCGGTGATGACCCAGCTGAACCCCGCCCAAGCCGCAAAGGCGGCTGTGAACGGCGCAACCACGATCAGCGCATCGAGCATCGTGAGGCGCAGCCGAAGGCGCAGTTGGCCACGGCTGGTCAGGAAGGTGGTGAGAACCACAACGCCGGTGCCAGCAAGTGCGGCGGCGGCGGCCTCGTAACGGGTGAGATAGGCCAGCGCAAGGTAGAAGCCGGTGGCGACCAGGGCTCCGGACTCCCGGGTGCGCAGCCACCTGTTGAGGGCGCGGGCGACGAGCAGGAGGAAGAAGATGAAACCAGCCTCGCTCATGGCGTTGGCAGCGTAGAGCACGATCATCGGGTGGAGTGCGAAGAGCGCTGTGAGCGCCCAGCGCAGCCGCCGACCGGTGCCAACGTCGCGGAGGAGACCGAGGACCTGCGCCACGGCACCGGACATGAATACCGCCGAGACGATGGTCCCAGCCAGAGCCTGGGTGACGAGGACTGGGAGAGCGGGCTTGGCGGCCACAAGAGGCAACATTGCCAGCACCGGGATCGGACTCCAGACGAAGCCGATGGCACCCAGGTGCGGGTCGGCACTGAAGAGGATGCGGCTAGCGATCTCGACGCGGGAGACGCCGTCATCCCCCAGGAGCGCGTTGAAGGAAAGGCTGACGAATGCCGCAGCAGCCAGGTATGGCACCAGGCAGATGACGAAGCAGAGCCAGCCGGGAGAGAGCCGCACGCGCGCCGCATGCCAGTGGTCGGTGAGGCGTCTCGGGCGCACTGCGCGAGCGGCGGCGATGTTCACGTCCGCGGCTCCGGCAGGGGCGAGTCCAATCCGTGCACCGTCTTCTCCCATACGAAGGGGGACACGAGAATCTGCAGGAGGGCCCGGATCGCCGCCAGGGACATCAGCCCCCAGTACACCGGCATGAGCAGCGCGGCCTTGAGCAGCTCGGGCCTACCGGTGGTGCGAAGAGTGATCAGGCAGGCGTAGTAGGCGAGGAAGTTGCCGAGGATGAGCGAGAGCATGGCCGGGTAGTAGATCGGGTCTGGGAAGACGCTCTGGAGACCACCGGGGTGGAGGGTAAACCAGAGCACGGTCAGGGTCCAGAGGAACGGGTTGAGCACCGATGTCAGGGTTGTGGCACCGACCAGAAGGTTGAAGCCGATGAAGCCGCGGGTGCCCAGCTCGCGCCGGAGGCGGATGGGATGGCGCATATGCACGAGCCAGCTCTGCGCGTATCCCTTGACCCAGCGCGAGCGCTGCTTGATCCAGTTGATGATGTCGCTGTTGGCCTCCTCGTAGGTGGTCGACTCGAGGATTCCGGTCCGGTACCCCATCCGATAGAGCCGCACACCGAGATCGCAGTCCTCGGTGACGTTGTGGGGGTCCCACGCGTCGACCGCCTTGAGCGCGGTGGTCCTGATGTGCATCGAGGTGCCACCCAGGGGCACCGGTGTGTGCCCGCGGGCGATGGCCGGCAGCGTGAAACCGAACCAGGTCAGATACTCGAGGCTGAACCACGCGGTGAGCAGGTTCTGACCCGGGTTGTGATAGTCGAGCCTGGCCTGGAGGCAGGCCAGCCGGGGGTCGGCGCGCGAGAATGCCACCACGGCGCGGCGCAGCTGGAGCGGATCCGGGCGATCCTCGGCGTCGTAGATGGTGATGTAGTCACCGCGCGCCCAGCTGAGGCCGTAGTTGAGAGCCTTCGGCTTGGTCCGGGGCTGAGCCGCGGGGACCAGCACGACCTGAACATCTGGCGGTGGCGCGGCAGCCGCAACGGCCGCCCGAGTGGCGTGGTCGTCGGCCTCCAGCAGGAGCTTGACGTCGAGGCGGGTTC
>JBEKAP010000176.1:0-5017 GCA_050015875.1 Candidatus Dormibacteria bacterium
TCGTCGTCCACGTCCTCGTCCTCCTCCGCAGCCTCCGGGCCGGGTGGGCCCGGGTCGGGCACCGCGGTGGTGGGGACGGGCGGCTGCTCCCAGAGCGGAGGATCCGCAGCCAAGTCGGCGGAGACCATCAGTGCAGCGGCTGCCGACGAGTCCGGCGTCCTCGTCAACGAGGACGGGAAGCTCACCCTCAGCGGCGTGGCGGTGGCGACGACCGGCTCCAGCTCGTCGTCCGATGACAGCAGCTTCTACGGCCTGGACGCGGGGGTGATCGCGCTCAATGGGTCGACGGTCACCGAGACCGGGGGCTCGGTCACCACCTCTGGGGCCGGCGCCAACGCCATCTTCTCTTACGGATCCGGCTCCTCCGTGGCGGCGACCGGTGTGGTCGTCTCCGCCAGTGGCCAGTACGCCCACGGCGTGATGGCATCCGGTGCCGGCTCCCTGACGGCGGACAACCTGACCGTCACGACCGCCGGTGCGAACGGAGCCGCAGTCGCGACCGATCGCGGAGGCGGAACCATCACCGTCCTGGGCGGCACGTACCGCACCTCGGGGACGAGCTCACCGGGGATCTACTCGACGGGCACCATCACGGCGAGTGGCGCGACCTTCGACGCGACCGGCGCCGAGGCTGCCGTGATCGAGGGGTCCAACTCCGTCACGGTCACCGACAGCCACCTGACCGGGAGCGTCAACCGCGGCGTGATGATCTATCAGAGCATGTCGGGGGATGCTCAGGGGGCAGCGGGCGTCTTCAGCGAAACCGGCGGGTCGCTGGCCGCCCTCTCCGGTCCGCTCTTCTATGTCACCAACACCACGGCCACCATCGACCTCTCCTGCGCGTCCCTGGACGGCTCATCGGGAGTGCTGCTCGACGCGGCGGCCGGTCAGTGGGGGTCGAGCGATTCCAACGGTGCCAGGCAACCCTCGACGCCGTCGATCAAACCCTCTCCGGCTCGGTTGACGTCGACGCCATCAGCACCGCCGCGCTTGACCTGAGCGACGGATCCACGCTCACCGGCGCCATCAACGCCGCGGCGTCGGCCAGAAGCGTGTCGCTCAGCCTGGACGGCTCCAGCCGGTGGACGGTCACCGGGACCTCGCACCTCACGGTGATCAGCGACTCCGCCGGCATCAGCGGGTCCGCCGTCACCAACATCGTGGGTGACGGCCACACCGTCTACTACACGTCGAGTGCCAACCCGTCGCTGGACGGCAGGACCTACGCGCTGGCGGATGGTGGGACGCTCACCCCTGCATAGCCTGCACGGCTCCCGAGGCGAAGGCGGCTGACGAGACCCCGTGTGCTTCGGGAGAGCCTGCCGCCGCCCAGGGCACGATCAGCCCAGCTCCTCGATCCGGCCGGTCTCCAGGAAGATCAGGTCCTCGGCCAGATTGGTGACCCGGTCGCCGATCCTCTCGAAGTTCTGGGCCACCATGATCAGCTTGGTGCCCCGGAATACGGTGTCCCCGTCCTCGGTCATGAGCTGGATGAGGTCGTCGACGATGCGATGGTGGATGCGGTTGACCCGGTCGTCACGGGCGGCGATGGCCCGGGCCCGGTCGACGTCCCGGGCGATCAGGGCGGTGAGGATGTCGCGCACCTGCGCCTGGCACGCCTCGGAGAGCTGGGGGAGGTCGATCGGCGTGGTGAGGGGAGGGAGGTTGGCCAGCTCGCGGCCACTCTTGGCGATGCTGGCGCAGTGATCGGCCATCCGCTCCAGCTCGCTGGCCATATGGAGGAGGCCGAGAGCCTCCCGCAGCTGTGCGGGTGCCGCGGGGTGGGCCAGCGCCTCGAAGGTGAGGGTGCGCACCTCCACGAGGAGCGCGTTGACGCGGGCGTCGTCGTGGATCACCGCGGCGCAGACGTCGACGTCTCGCTCGACCAGACCGAGGGTTGCCCTGGTCATCGCGCGGTCCACCTCGTCGCCCATGCTCAGGACCAGGTCGCGAATGCGCTGCAACTCCGCGTCGAAGCCGGTCCCGCCCGTCCTGCCGGTGGCTCTCGTCTCGATCGCATCACCCACGATGATGCTCAGCTTAGACGACTGAGCGACTGGTCTCGGCGGCCGGCTCTGCCACGGACCACAGGCGCTTCCCCAGTCCCACCAGAAGTGCCAGAAAGGGGCATCGATCAGGCTCGCCGCCCGAGCCGAGATCGTCTGTGTGCCCCTGCAGCACTCCGTCCCTGCAGTAGGCGAAGTGAGCCTCGGCCAGATCCAGCGCCGCCTGGCGGGTGGATGGTGGACGCGTCACCGCCATTTCGATGGTGTCCGTGCTGAGGCGGACGAGACGGGCGCCATAGTCGGGACCGGCTTCCGCTCTCCGGCCGGCGGTGGCTTCGGGAGCGCCGGGCCTAGCTCCGCAGCTCGGCCCCGCAGCGCTGGCGCAGGGCCAGGACCACGGCGTCCTGCGACACCTGCGCCTCCTCGGTGGTGAGGGTCCGCTCCGGGCTGCGGAAGGTCAGGTGGAATGTCCATCCCTTGCGCCCCTCCCCCGCCTGCGCACCGCGGAACTCATCGCGGAGTTCCACGGACTCGAGGAGAGACCCGCCGGCCTCGCGCATCACCTCCAGGGCTGCCCCCGCCCGCTGGAGGGTGGGGACCGTCACCGACAGATCGTGAGTGACGGCCGGGAATCGGGGGACGGGACGGTAGTGGGCGGCGCGGTGATCCTGGCCGGCCGCGGCCTCCAGGTCGAGCTCGGCGACCGCGACGCGACCGCGCAGCTCGAACCTCGACGCGGTGCCGGCGTCCAGCTCGCCGACCAGCCCGACGCGGCCCCTCTCGGCGTGAAGCCAGGCCGCCCGACCGGCGCGCAGGCCCGGGATCTCCGCGGGCTCGACGGTCACCGCTCCCCCGCCCAGGTCGCGGACCACCCGCTCGAGGAGTGACTGCGCGTGCCGCAGGGCGGCGGCGGCCGCGGCGGCGTCGCCATCCACATGCGTGACCAGCCCGAGGAGGAGAGGCTCGGCCGGGAGCGGGGGGAGCTTGCCATCCTCGCCGTCGGGCGTCGACCCGGGAGCGAGACCCTCGCGCTCTCCCTCCCAGAAGGCGCGTCCGAGCTCGAAGATGGCGGCGCCCGAGACGCCGCGACTCTGGTTGAGGGCCAGCACCTGGCAGAGGCCGGGGAGCAGGCTAACCCGGAGGTGGGTCAGCTCGTCGCTCAGCGGGTTGAGCAAGGGCATCGGCTCGCGGTCGCCCCCCAGACCGGGCAGCCAGCGGCAGGGCTCCGGCCGCAGGAAGGCGTAGGGGAGCACCTCGTCGAAGCCGGCCCCCGCGCAGATGTCGCGGACGAGGTCATCCACGGGGGTCTCGGCGGCGAGCTGGCGCACCTCGGTGCGATGGCCGGGCAGGGTGCTGGGCAGGCGTGCGTAGCCGAGGCCGCGGCCGACCTCCTCGGCGACGTCCTCCGGGATCCGGACGTCCCGCCGGAAGTAGGGGGGGTGGACGGTGAGCCGGTCTCCCTGCTGCTCGATCGCGAAGCCGAGGTGGGCGAGGACAGTGGACGCCTCGTGGACGTCGACCGGGTAACCGAGGAGGCCTCCGAGCCATTCGCCGGTGACCTCGACGGGAGCCAGCGGGGGGAGCGGCGAGGGATGCTCGTCGATCGGGTCCCTCAGCACGTGGCCGCCTGCGATGGAGGCGATCAGCGTCGCGGCCCTGCCCAGGGCCAGCGGTGCCAGGTCGTCGGGAAGGCCCTTGTCATAGAGCGCCGATGCGTCGGTCCGGATGGCGTGGCGGCGCGAGGTCGCCCGGATGGCGGCGGGGTCCCAATTGGCGGCCTCCAGGAGCACCGCGTGGGTGGCGTCGCCGATGGCCGTCGAGGTGCCGCCGATGACCCCGGCCAGGCTGATCGGAACCCCCCCGGTCGCGATGACCATGTCCTCGGCGTCGAGCGTGCGGGTCGGCCCGTCCAGGCACTCCAGGCTCTCCCCGGGGTGCGCCCGCCGGACCGTCAGCGTCACCGGGCGGCCGCCACCGTCGATGGCCGCCACGCGTTCGATGTCGAAGGCGTGGAGGGGGTGGCCCAGCTCATGGGTCACGTAGTTGGTCACGTCGACCAGCGCGCTGATCGGGCGCAACCCGATGGCGCGCAGCCGCCGCTTCATCCAATCGGGCGACTCCCCCGCCGTCACCCCCTCGATGACCAGGGCGGTGAAGCGGCGGCAGCCCACCGCGTCCTCGACGCGGATGCGGGCGCGCTGGCCGGAGGCGGAGGCGGAGAGGAGCCCCTCGGGGATGCCGGTGGAGGGTTCGCGGAGGGGCTCGCCCAGGGCCGCGGCCAGCTCGCGCGCGATGCCGACGTGGCAGAGGCAGTCGGGCCGGTTGGTGGTCACCTCGACGTCCAGCACCACGTCCAGCGGTACGACCTCGTGGAGGGGCTGGCCCGGCCTGCCCCGCTCCAGGATGAGCAGCCCGGCGGCGTCCTCGCCGATGCCCAGCTCGACGGCGGAGAGCAGCATCCCGGGGGAGCTGTACTTGCCCCCGAACATCGAGCGGACGCCGAGCGGCTCGGGGAAACCGGGGAGCACGGTGCCCGGGGGGGCGTATGGGACCAGGTCGCCGACCTTCACGTTGGGGGCGCCGGTGACCAGGCGGATCGTCTCGCCACCGCCGGCCTCGATGTCGGCGAGGCGGACCCCCCGCGTCGACTCGGGGATCGGGGTCAGCTCCAGCACCCGGGCCACGACGGTGCCGTCGGCGGCACGCTCGACCCGGTCTACCTCGGTGCCGGTGTCGACCAGGAGCCGGACCAGCTCGTCGACCGGGGCATCGAGGTCCGCGTACTCGCGAAGCCACTCCAGGGAGATCTTCATCCCTGACCCACCAGGCGGACGTCGTTCTCGTAGAGGATGCGCACGTCGTCGATACCGTAGGCGAGCTGGGCGGCCCGCTCGATGCCGAAGCCGAAGGCGAAACCGGTGTAGCGCGCCGGGTCCACCCCACCGTTGCGGAGCACGTCGGGGTGGACCATCCCGCTTCCCAGCACCTCGATCCAGCCGCTGTGCTTGCAG
>JBEKAP010000177.1:0-4975 GCA_050015875.1 Candidatus Dormibacteria bacterium
AGCCCTACAAGGGCAAGGGCATCCTCTACCGGGGGGAGCGGATCCGGCGGAAGGCCGGGAAGTCCGGCAAGGCAGGCAAGGGCAAGTAGGCGAGGACGAACGAGGATGTACACCAAGCACGACCGAGAGGCGGCGCGGACGCGACGCCACCTGCGGGTGCGCCGTCGCGTGACCGGCACGCCGGCGCGACCGCGACTCTGCGTCTACCGCAGCCTTCACCACATCACCGCCCAGGTGATCGACGACACGGCCGGGCGAACCCTGGCCGCCGCCTCGACCCAGGACGCCGAGGCGGTCGGCCGCATCGGCGGCAGCCGCGCCACCGCCGGGGCCGCGGCCGTGGTCGGCGAGCTGATCGCCACCCGCGCCCTCGCCGTCGGGGTGTCCAAGGTCGTCTTCGACCGGGGTGGATACCTCTATCACGGCCGCGTGGCCGCCCTCGCCGATGCCGCTCGCAAGGCAGGATTGGAGCTCTGACATGGCTATGCGCATGGACCGTCGGGACGAGCGCGGGGGCGAGCGTGGCAGCGAGCTCACCGAGAAGATCGTCTCGCTGAACCGGGTCGCCAAGGTGGTCAAGGGTGGCCGCCGATTCTCCTTCAGCGCGCTGGTCGTGGTCGGTGACGGCCAGGGCCGCGTCGGAGCCGGCCTGGGCAAGGCCGGCGAGGTGCCGGACGCCATCCGCAAGGGTGTCGAGGACGCCAAGAAGCACATGATCACCGTCCCTCTGGTGGGCCGGACCATTCCGCACGACCTCCGCTACAAGCTCGGCGCAGCCCGGGTGCTGCTCCGTCCCGCGGTGCCCGGGACCGGGGTTATCTCGGGTGGGGCGATGCGGGCCGTCGTCGAGGCCGCCGGTATCCACGACATCCTCACCAAGTCGCTCGGCAGCAACAACCCGATCAACGTGGTCCGCGCGACCGTGGCCGCGCTGGCCAGCATGCGGACCCTGGCCGAGGTGTCGGCGCTCCGCGGGCTGCCGCCCGAGAGGATCGTCGGCCGCAAGCGAGCCGCCCAGATCCTGGGTGAGACCGCCGCGGCGGCGGAGGCCGTATGAGCGGTCCCTCCGCCACCCAGACCGCCGAGGAGCCGGTGACCGACGCCGGCCCCGCCCTCGTGCGAGTGACCTACCGCAAGAGTGCCATCGGGTACGCCCACGACCAGAAGGCGACCGTCGCCGCCCTCGGTCTCCGCCGCATCCGGCAGACCGTCGAGCACCCCGACACCCCGGCGCTGCGCGGGATGGTGCACAAGGTCCGCCATCTGGTGAGCGTGGACGGCGTGCCCGCAGACAGCGTCGAGATCGCGGCCAGGCTGGCGGCGGGTGGGCCCCTCGGCGCCGGCGCTCAGGATGCCTCGACCCGGAGAGCGAAATGAAACTTCACGAGCTGCGCCCCGCTCCGGGGAGCCGCCAGTCCCGCAAGCGCATCGGCCGGGGCATCTCGGCCGGGCAGGGCAAGACTTCCGGCCGCGGCCAGAAGGGCGCCGGTGCGCGCGCGGGATCCAAGGTGCCGCGCGCCTTCGAGGGTGGCCAGATGCCCATCACCATGCGGCTCCCCAAGCTTCGGGGTTTCACCAACCGCTGGCGGGTGGACTACACGGTGCTCAATCTGAGCAAGCTCAACCGCTTCGCGAGCGGCGCGATCGTCGACGGGGCGGCCCTGCTGCAGCACGGACTGGTTCGCAGCGCCGGGGAGCGGGTCAAGCTGCTCGCCGCGGGCAGGGTGCGGGTTCCGGTGACCGTCCGCGTCCACCGCGCCTCGGAGGCCGCCCGCCGGGCGGTCGAGGCAGCCGGCGGAAGGGTGGAGCTCCTCGAGGAGCGGGTGTCCCCGGTGGAGCCGGTCGGTGCCGCGGTCGCTGACGGTGCGGCGGAGGCGGAGCCCGAGGAGTGAACCTTCTCCAGGCCCTCGCTCAGGCGCTTCGCATCCCCGAGCTGCGCAAGAAGCTGCTCTTCACGGTGCTGCTCCTGCTCGCCTTCCGGATCCTGGCCTCGATCTCCATCCCGGGAGCGTCTGGCCCGGCTCTGGCCGCCCTCTTCAATGGCAACAGCCTGCTCGGCCTGCTCAACCTCTTCAGCGGCAACGGGCTGGCCCACTTCACCATCGTGGGCCTGGGCCTCAACCCCTACATCAACGCCACCATCATCATGCAGCTGATGACCGTGGTCTCGGTCCGGCTCAAGGAGCTGTCCAAGGAGGGCGAGATCGGGCGCAAGCGGATCACCCGCTACACCCGCTGGCTCACCGTCCCCCTCGCCGGCCTCCAGGCCTTCGGCTTCATGGCCCTCTTCGAGAACCCCAACGCCACCAAGGTGGGGGCGGTGATACCGAACCCCACCGTCACCGAGACCCTCGTCGTCATCCTCACCATGACCGCCGGAACCATCGTCGCGATGTGGCTCGGCGAGCTGATCACCGAGTACGGGGTGGGCAACGGGGTCTCCCTGATCATCTTCACCGGGATCATCGCCCAGCTTCCCGGCGCGCTCTACAGCTACGGCTCCGAGGGTACGGCCAACGTCTTCCACATCCTCGAGATGGCGGTGATCGCCCTGGTGGCCGCGGCCGGGATCATCGAGGTCCAGCAGGCCCAGCGCAAGGTCCCGATGCAATCCGCCCAGCGGGTGCTGAATCCGCGAACAGGCATGGCGTCGGCCGGGGGCCGGCGAAATTTCCTCCCCCTGCGGGTCAACACCGCGGGGGTGATCCCGATCATCTTCGCCATCTCGATCATGGCCTTCCCGACCATCTTCTCCAACCTCTTCGGCTCCGCCACGGGCGTCATCGGCACCATCGCAACCTGGTTCCGGGACAACTGGTCCCCCAATGGCGGCACGGTCCTGCTCGATTTCGTCTACAACGGCTTCGAGTTCCTGCTGATCCTCGGCTTCACCTACTTCTACACCGCGGTCGTCTTCGATCCCAACGACGTCGCCGACAACCTCAAGAAGTCGTCCACGTTCATCCCCGGGATCCGGCCCGGGCGCCAGACCGCGGAGTATCTGGGCAGGGTCATGAGCCGGATCACCCTGGCCGGGGCGCTCTTCCTCGCCGGCGTCACCGTCGTCCTGCCGCTCGCGACCAGCTTCCTGACCGGGGTCTCGACCACGCAGTTCCTCCTCGGTGGCACGGCGATCCTGATCGTTGTCGGCGTGGCGCTCGACACCATGAAACAGATCGAGACCCAGCTGCTGATGCGCCAATACAAGGGCTTCATCCGATGATCGTCATCCTCTTCGGCGCACCCGGCAGCGGCAAGGGCACCCAGGCTGAGCGCGTGGCGGCCACCACCGCGACCCCCCACGTCTCCACCGGGGCGATCCTCCGCGGCGAGGTGGCTCGCGATTCGGAGCTGGGCCGTGAGGCCAAGCCGATCATGGAGAGCGGCGCCCTGGTGCCCGACGAGCTCATGGTCCGCATGATCGAGAGCCGGCTGGCCGAGCCCGATGCCGATGGGGGGGTGATCCTGGACGGCTTCCCTCGCACCGTACCCCAGGCCGAGGCGCTCGATCGGATGCTGGCCCGCAACCGGCGTGAGGTCGGGCTGGTCCTCTACCTGGAGGTCGACCCGGAGCTGATCAGGGAGCGTATCCTCCGCCGTGCCGCCATCGACGGGCGGAGTGACGACAATCCCGAGGCGCTGGCCGAGCGGATGCGGGTCTACCAGCGGGACACCGCCCCGGTGGTCGAGTACTACGAGCGGGCCGGCACCCGGATCGAGCGCATCGACGGCTCCCCGCCGATCGACGAGGTGACCGAGCAGATCCTGGCGGTGCTCGGCGCCCCGGCCCCTGGCGCCGCGGAGCAGGCTCGGTGACAGGGCCGGCGCGGTGAAGATCGAGGGCTTCCGGCTCAAGAGAGCCGACGAGATCGAGAAGATGCGGGCGGCCGGGCGGGTGCTCGGCGACTGCCTGGCCCACCTGGCGGCGACGGCGCGGCCGGGGCTCCGGGTCCTCGATCTGGACCGCGAGGCCGAGACCTTCATCCGGGATCACCACTGCGTGCCCGGTTTCGTCGGCTACAACGGCTTCCCCAACTCCCTCTGCGTCTCCATCAACGAGCAGGTGGTCCACGGCATCCCGGGCGAGCGGGTGATCGCGGATGGGGACCTGGTGTCGCTCGACTGCGGTCTGATCCTGGACGGCTGGTGGGCGGATTCGGGCCTCTCGCTCTGTGCCGGCGACCCCGAACCCGAGGTCGCCAAGCTCCTCGAGGTGACCGAGGAAGCGCTCCGCCGGGGCATCGACGCCGCCCGGCCGGGGGGCTTCATCGGTGACATCGGCCATGCCGTCCAGAGCCATGTCGAGAGCTGCGGCTTCTCGGTGGTCCGCCAGTACGTCGGACACGGGATCGGCCGCGACATGCACGAATCCCCCCAGGTTCCCAATTTCGGGAAGCCGGGGACGGGCAACCTCATCAAGCCCGGCCTGGTCATCGCGATCGAGCCCATGGTCAACGCGGGCCGGCCCGAGACCCGGGTGCTGGCGGACGACTGGACGGTGGTCACCGTCGACGGGAGGCGCTCCTGCTACTTCGAGCACACTGTCGCCGTCACCGCCGACGGTCCGGAGATCCTGACCCTCCGGCCGGATCCCGCCCGGGTGGAGGCATGACCGATGGGGCCGGGACCGCGTTTGCCCGAGGGGGCACCCTGGTATACTCAGCGGCCGTGGCTGCCCGGCAGCCCGATTCGGCACGCCCGATGACGCGGGCTGACGAGCCGCTCGTGGGGCGAGTGATCGAACCGCTCCCGGACGCGCTCTACCGGGTCGAGTTGGCGGACGGGCACAAGGTTCTCTGCCATCCGGCCGGAAAGGCCCGCCTCCAGGCGGTCCGGATCCTCCCGGGGGACAGGGTCCAGGTTGTACTCTCCACCGCCGATCCCGGTCGGGGGCGGATCATCCAGCGCCTTGCCTGACCGGCGGAGCCGGCGGGCGGGACCAATTCCAACCAGAGAGAGATGAAAGAGAGACGAA
>JBEKAP010000178.1:0-4935 GCA_050015875.1 Candidatus Dormibacteria bacterium
CGAGGGCGCCATGGCCGAGGTGACCGTGCTCCCGCCCGGGTACCGGTTCGATCGCATCGAGCCCAACCCTGATCGGCCGGGTCAACGTGCAGCCGATCGCCGCCGCGGAGCGCGCCTACGCCGCCTCGGAGGGTGATGGCGCTCCGCTCTCGGTGGCGCAGTTCCCAGGCACCTCGGCCTCTGACGGGGCGACCCACCTGGGAGCGCAGGTGACGGTCGACGTCGGGGGCTCACCGGGAATCTTCGAGGCCCCGGTCGACCCGACCACCGGCATTCCGATGGCCACCTCACTGACCTGGTCGGCGGCCGGCTGGGTCTTCGTCCTCTCGAGCTTGCCCGAGATGGGCTACCAGCAACCGCTCGGCGAGGCGGAGTTGGTGGGGGTCGCTGCCGGCGTGGTGCCGACCGAGGCGGCGCCCCAGAACGCGCAGGCGGGCTGGTAGCGGGCCTCGGGCACCACTCGCCCCCCGCTTCGCGTACTCTGCGGCCATGCCCCGCACGTGGCCGCGATGCCTGAACGGTGTGGTGATCGCCCCCTCGCTGCTCGCCGCCGACTTCGGCCGGCTCGCCGAGGCGGTGCACGCCCTGGAGGGGGGTGGCGCCGACCGCCTCCACATCGACGTCATGGACGGCGCCTTCGTGCCCAACTTCACCTTCGGGACCGACACCCTCCGGGCGCTCCGGGGTGAGACCGACCTCCCCTTCGAGGTCCACCTGATGGTCCACGAGCCCGACCGGCACCTGCTCACGTTCGCCCAGGCCGGCGCCGACGCCATGACCGTCCACTGGGAGGCGTGCCCCCACCTCCACCGGACGCTGGTCAACATCCGGGCGCTGGGCTGCCGGGCCGGTGGGGCGATCAACGTGAGCACCCCGGCGGAGAGCCTCTACGACGTCCTGGAGGTGATGGATCTGGCCCTGGTGATGACCGTGGACCCCGGCTTCGGCGGCCAGTCACTGATCCCGCGTGCCCTGGCCAAGGTCGCCGAGCTGCGCCACGAGATCGACGCCCAGGGCGTGGCGGTCGAGCTGGAGGTGGATGGCGGCGTGGACGCCGGCAACGCCGCCCTCTGCGCCGGCGCCGGGGCCACCGTCATGGTCGCCGGCACGTCGGTCTTCCGCGACCCCAACGGTCCCGCGGCCGGGGTGCGGCGGCTGCGCTCGGTGGTGGCCCCGAGGGTCTGAATCGGGGTCGGCGCGACCCACCCAGGAGCGGACGACCCAGGACCCCCAACCAGGCGCCAGCGCAGCAAGTGACGGCCCCGCGCCTACAGAAGCTCGTACGCCTCGTGGACGTAGTCGAGGACCATCCGGGTGGCGCAGAACTGCGGCCCGATGCTCATCAGCGACCGCTTGACCATGGCCATCCAGCCGTGGGGCACGCCGTCCGCGCCGCGATCGTAGAAGAGCGGCACCACCTCGTTGTGGAGGATGTCGAAGAAGACGGCGGCGTCGCGCTGATCCTGGACGTGGGCGTCCACCGCGACATCGCCGGGCAGCCCCCAGCCGTTGGTGATATCGAACCCCTCCGCCCACCAGCCGTCCAGGGTGGAGAGGTTGAGCCCGCCGTTCAGCGCGGCCTTCATCCCGCTCGTGCCACTCGCCTCGAGCGGGGGTCGGGGCAGATTGATCCAGAGGTCACAGCCGCCCACCATCTGGAGGGCGATGGCGAGGTCGTAGTTGTCGAGGAAGGAGATCCGCTCCGCCGAGACGGGGTCGCTCTTGAGGGCGAAGAGTCCCTGGGGCGAGCGCTTGCCCTCCTCGTCGCTCGGGTGCGCCTTGCCCGCCACCAGGAACTGGACCGGATGGATCGAGCCGTCGAGCACGTCGCGAATCCGCTGGGGGTCGGTGTAGAGCAGGTAGAGGCGCTTGTAGGTGGCAAGTCGGCGGGCGAAGCCGATGGTCAGCGCCTGTTCGGTCAGGCCCCGTTCGGCCGCCTCCACCGACTCACGGGGGTCGCTGCGGTCGAGCCGGTTGGCGATGGTCCGGTCCCGGGCCATCTCGACGAGCGCGCCTCGCTGGATGTTGCGCACCTCCCAGAGCTCGGCGTCGGGGATACTCTCCACCGCCTTCCAGGTCGTGGGATCAGAGGCTCGCTCCACCCAGCCGTCACCGAGGTACCGGTCCAGCAGACGGCGCATCGGCGTGGCCATCCAGGTGGGGAGGTGCACGCCGTTGGTGACGTGGCTGATGGGGACGGTGTCGGCGGGACGCTCGGGGAAGAGCGGCCGCCACATCTGGCGGGCCACCTCGCCGTGGCGACGGCTGACCCCGTTGGCGAACCGGCTCATCTTGATTCCGAGCGGGGTCATCACGAAGGGCTCGTGGGGGTTGTCCGGATTGGTTCGCCCCAGCTGGAGGAAGCCGGCGTCGTCGAGGCCGGCCTGGGAGGGGTAGTCGCCGAGAACCGATTGGATCTCTGAGATGTCGTACCCCTCGTTGCCGGCGGCCACCGGGGTGTGGGTGGTGAAGACGGTCCTCTCGCGCGCCAGGGTGAACGCGGTCGACCGGTCGTGCCCGGCGAGCATCTCGGTGCGAGCCAGCTCCAGGGGGGCCAGCCCGCCGTGCCCCTCGTTGAGATGGACGATGCACGGGTCGATCCCCATCGCCCGCAGCGCTCGCATCGACCCGATGCCGAGGAGCGCGTACTGCGCGAGCCGGATCGCCCGGTCGGCGACGTACAGGCGGCCGGTGATCCAGCGGTCGACCCGGTCGTTCTCCGGGCGTTCGGCGTCGAGGAGGTAGAGCGGGGTGCGGCCCACCTCCACGCGCCAGACCTGCACCACCACCTCGCGGCCGCGGAGCGGGACCGGGACGGTGAGCGGAGTGCCGTCCGCCCCGAGCACCAGGGCACCGGGAAGCCGCTCGGGGTCGACGGGCCGCCAGTACTCGATCTGGTACCCACTGCCATCGGTGCGCTGCAGGAAGTACCCCTCGCGGTAGAGGAGGCCGACCCCGACCATCGGCAGGGCCAGGTCGGACGCCTCCTTGAGGATGTCCCCGGCCAGCACCCCGAGCCCTCCGGCGTAGATGGGGAGTGAGCGATGGATGCCGAACTCGGCGCAGAGGAAAGCCACCGGATGCCGCTCGGACGCCCGGCTGGCCATCGACGGACGGGCCAGCTCGGCGGTGAGCCGCCCCAGCATCGCCTCGGCGCGGGCGATCAGCCCGTCGTCGTCGACCGCCCCCTGCAGCGCCTTCGAGGAGGTCTCGGTGAGGAGCCGGATCGGATTCCCGTTGCACAGCTCCCAGCGCTGGGGATCGATGGTCTGGAAGAGATCCTCGGCGTCTCGGTCCCACGACCACCGGTAGTTGTAGGCAATCCGGGCAAAGGGGGCGAGCCGCTCCGGGAGGCGCTCGGCAAGGGCGGCGGCCGCCGCCGCGACGTCGGCGCGACCGTCGAGGGGCGGGGACGGCGGCGGCGAAGCCTGGTGCATGGGTCTGGCGATGGTATCAGCCGGGCGGACGGGGCCCGGCCGCCGCGGGAGGAGCGCCGGCGGGGGTGACGGTTCCGGATCCCCCGCGGCCTGCCGCGCCGGCCCGTCACGCTTCAGTTCGGTTTACCGCATCCTCTTCACGGGCTGTTCGAAGAGCGACCACGACCGATGACAGGGGAATGATGCCGATGCGTCTGCCCCGTGTAGTGCGTTTAGCCTAGGAGCGTGCAACCTGACGTCACCTCCCTGAACCGGCGTGTCCCCCTCTCCGTGGTCGACGCCGCCGACGTGGACTTCATCCCCGAGGGGGGAGCGGAGTGGGCCGACGCCCTCTCCGAAGCGGCGCTCCGGCTGGTGCGGTCGGCGAGCGAGGGGGAGGTGGCGGCAGCGATCCGCACCGCGGCGGCGACGCTGATACCGGGCAGCCCCGTCCGGGTCGCCTCCTCCGGTCCCGGCGGCTGGCACCTGATCCTCGCCGAGGAGAGCGAGGCCGAGGCGGTGCTGCGCATCCCGCTCCGGGCCGGCGGCACCCTCCTCGGAGAGCTGACCGTGCTCGGCGCAGTCCCCCTCCCGGCGAGCCAGGCGAGCGTGATCGCTGAGCTCGCCTCCCACGCCGCCCTGGCCCTCGCCCGACTCGAGTACGGGCAGCTGATCAGCGGCGCGACCCCGGACCAGAACGACCTGGACATCTTCGCGGCGACCTCCTTCCGCGATCCCCTCACCAACCTCCCGAGCCGGATGCTCTTTCACGATCGTGTCGAGCACGCCCTCCACCGCCGGACCCGGCACGTCCACCCGGTCGCGGTGATGGTCATCGACCTGGCCGGGTCCATCACGGCGGTCAAGGAGGGGATGGGGGACGAGGCGGGCGACCGGCTGATGGTCCAGGTCGCCAAGCGGCTCCAGCGCCTGGTCCGTTCTGCCGACACCCTCGCCCGGCTCCGCGACGACCAGCTGGGCGCTCTCCTGGACGACCTCGACAGCGCCGCCGACGCCGGCCTCGTCGCCGAGCGGCTGCTCGGAGCGCTGTGCGCGCCCTTCGCCCTGGAGGGCGCCGTCCCCATCTCCCTCCAGGCCCACATCGGCATCGCCGTCAACTCCGGCGCCGCGGAGTCCGCGGTCGAGCTGCTCCACAAAGCGGGGAAGACCGCGCAGGCGGCGCGGTCCCGGGGGGTCGGCTTCGAGGCCAACGCGGGCCGGCCCCGGGTCCACGTGAGGTCGAGGTCCGCCCGCTCCTAGACCCGGGCCGGGCGGCGTCCTGCTCGACGCCAAGTCGAGTAGTCTCTTGCTAGGGGGTGAGCGAGAAGCCCCTCGCACGCGAGGACTCATGACCTTCGACGCCTTTCTCCAGCAGCTCCCCGACGTCGACCCCGACGAGACCGCGGAGTGGCTGGAATCACTCGACAACCTGGTCGCCACCGAGGGCGCGAGCCGCGCCCGGTACGTCATCGGCAAGCTGCTGGCCCGTGCCAAGCGCCTTCAGGTCGGCATCCCGGCG
>JBEKAP010000179.1:0-4912 GCA_050015875.1 Candidatus Dormibacteria bacterium
CCATGACCACCCGCTCCGCCCGTAACACCGAGGCCGGCAGGCGCCGCACCGCATAGAGGAAGGCTCCGAGGTCGGGCTCGGAAGAGGCCGCCAGGCTGTGGAGGCTCGACCCCATGGCCCGATGCGAGGCCTCGAGCACCCGCAGCGGGGTCTCGCCGGTGGAGCGGAGAAGCGTCGTGTAGGTGCGGTGGTACACCTCGACCGCCTCGGCCATGGTCGCCTCGCCGGCGGTCGGGGTGGGCTGGGCCGGGTCGTCCGGGCCGGACGACGGACCCTGGGGGGTTCGCAGCGGCATCGGTCCATTCTGGCGCACCCCGGCAGGGGTCTCTCGCCGGATGCCGCCGTGCAGCCCCTATCCTTGGGCCATGGGACGCATTGCCGTGACTGGTTCGGTCGCCTTCGACACGATCATGGTCTTCCCCGGGCGCTTCGGGGATCACATCCTCCCCGAGAAGACCCACCTCATCAACGTCTCCTTCTTGGTCAACCGGCTGGAGCGACGCCGGGGCGGGACCGCTGCCAACATCGCCTACACCCTGGCCCTCCTCGGCGAGCGGCCGATGCTCTGCGCCGCTGTCGGCAGCGACTTCACCGACTACGGCGCTTCCCTCAGCCGGATGGGCGTCGACACCTCCGCCACGCTCGGCTGCGACGACGTGCCCACCGCCTCCTGCTTCATCACCACCGACCTCGCCGACAACCAGATCACCGCCTTCTTCCCGGGGGCCATGGCTCGCGCCGCCGACATCGACCTCCGAGCCCTGGAGGATGTCGAGCACGTGGTGGTCGCCCCCGACGCCCCCGACGGGATGACCGCCCACATCGCCCAGGCCCGCCAGATGGGGGCCCGTCTGGTCTTCGCCCCCGCCCAGCAGATCCCCTCCATCAGCGACGAGACCCTGATCGCCGGTCTGGACGCGGCCTGGCTGGTCGTCGGCAACGACTACGAGCTGGAGCTGGTGCGCAACCGCACCGGCCGGAGCGTCGCCGAGCTGGCCAAGCACTCGATCGTCGCTCTCACCCAGGGTGCCCGCGGCAGCCAGCTCCACGTCGGTGGCGAGGTCGTCACCGTCCCGGCGATCGCCCCGCGGCGCGTGGTGGACCCCACCGGGGCGGGCGACGCCTACATCGCCGGCCTGCTCGCCGGGCTGCGGCGCGGTCTGGATCCGGCCCAGGCGGGCCGGATGGGGGCCCTCGCAGCGACCTACGCGGTGGAGCAGCAGGGGCCGCAGGCGCACCGCTTCACCCCGGCCGAGTTCGTCGCCCACTATGGGGAGGTCTTCGGCGTCGAGCCGGTCGTCGCCGCCTCCGGTGTGCGCCGCAACCCGGCCTGACCCCGGTCTGCGACCGACCCGGCGCCGTGGACCGCCTCGCCTCTCCGATCAGGCGGGCGTGGCCTCCGGTGCGATGAGGCCCGCGAAGACGTCGGTCTCGGGCACGCTCGTGGGCACTCGGGAGATCGCCAGCTGGTAGAACTCGTCGTGAAAGTGCTCCCGGAGGATCTCCTCGGGGACGCTCAGCATCGCGAACTCCTCGGTGAGCTGGCTGCGATGGGCGATCAGCGCCTCGCGTTTGCGGCTCAGCTGGTCGCGGCAGTCGACCCGCGTCGTCACCCGCTCGTCGGGGGTGATGAACTCCAGGCTCTCGGGATCCGCCTCCCCGAACGGCGGCTTCATCCCCGCCGACCTCGCCATCTCCGCGATCCGCCTCGCCTCGGAGAGCGGGAAGGCGGTGTAGTAGAGCTTGCTCGCCCGCCAGGGGGCGCCGAGGTCCGGGTAGACGGCGTGGTAGGCGGCTTCGAAGGCCACCAGGGTCACCCGATGGGCCTGGATGTGGTCCGGATGCCCGTAGCCGCCGTTGCCGTCATAGGTGACGACGACCTGGGGACGGAAGCGGCGGATCTCGGCGACGACCCGGCGCACCGCCTCATCGAAGTCGGCCCGCCAGAACGCCCCGGGCGCGTCGTTGGTCTCGGTCCCGGCCATCCCCGAGTCGCCGAACTCGAGGAAGTGGACCTCCGAGACCCCGAGGACGGTGCAGGCCTGGCGCAGCTCGGCCTCGCGGATCTCCTTGAGGCGGGGCCGGATCTCGTCCTCGCGGGCGGCGTACTCGGGATCGAAGATCGTCGCCACCTTGCCGTCGGTGCAACAGACGACCGAGGTGGCGATCCCGCGATCCGCGCAGAGGGCGAGCAGCCCGCCCATGGTGATCGTCTCGTCGTCCGGATGGGCGTGGACCGCCAGCAGACGAAGTTCGGAGACGTCGCTCACGGCGTCGGTCACGGCGTCGCGGGGCGGACCTTCACCGAGCGCATCACGTCCCCGACGCGGATCGAGCCCAGCACCTCCATCCCCTTCACCACCTGGCCGAAGAGGTTGTACGACTTGGTGAGGCTGCGGCGGTTGTCCACGGTCGAGATGAAGAACTGGGAGCCGTTGGTGTTGGGACCCGAGTTGGCCATCGCGACGGAGCCGGCGATGTAGTCGCCCTGGACCGGCTCGTCCTCGAAGTGATATCCGGGGCCGCCGCGCCCGGTGCCATCGGGGCAGCCCCCCTGGATCACGAATCCGTCGACCACGCGGTGAAAGGTGAGGCCGTCGTAGAAGCCCTCACCAGCGAGGAAGACGAAGTTGTTGACGGTCTTCGGCGCCCGTGAGGCCTCCATCGCGAACTCAATGTCCCCCCGGTCGGTGGACACCGTGGCCAGGTAGCGGGCGGCGGGATCGATGACCTGCTCGGCTCGTGCGTAGTGCTTGGGCATCGCTGCAGTCTAGCCGAGGAGCGGCCGCCGGGAGGCCGCCGGAGGTCGTCTCGGACCGGCTGCTAAGCTCGGCGGCGGCCGGCGCGCAGGCGCACCGGCGGTATGGAGGGACGGCCGTGAACGTGGTGGTGTGCGTGAAGCTGGTCCCCGATCCCGACAGCGCGGGCCAGCTGGATGCGACCACCCATCGGCTGCGGCGCGACCTCGCCGAGCCGGTCCTCGACCCCGGCGACGAGGTTGGCGTCGAGGCCGGGCTGCGGCTGGTCGAGGCCCACGGGGGTGAGGTCCGGGTCGTGTCGATGGGGCCGGAGCGCGCGCTGGACGCCGTTCGCAAGGCGCTCGCGATGGGTGCCGCGCGCGGAGTGCTCGTGACCGACGACGGCCTGGCGGGCTCGGACGCCCTGACCACGGCCAAGGTGCTTGCCGCAGCCATCGGCCGGGAGCCGTTCGATGTCGTCGTCACCGCCACCGAATCCACCGACGGCTACTCCGGGATCGTCCCCCAGGCGCTCGCCGAGCTGCTCGCGGTCCCCGCCGTCACCTTCGCCACCGACGTCGCCTCCGACGGGACGGCGCTGACGGTGACCCGCCAGACCGAGACCGGGTCGGAGACCGTCCGTGCCGATCTCCCCTGCGTGCTCTCGGTCACAGCCCGGGTCAACGAGCCGCGCTACCCCTCCCTGCGCGGGATCATGGGGGCCAGGTCCAAGCCGATGGACCGGGTGACCACCGCCGAGCTCGGACTCGAGGGGGTGGGGGGCGCCGCCCCCGGCCAGACCGTGGTGTCGGTGACCGCGGCGGAGGAGCGTGGGGCCGGCGAGGTCGTGAACGACGACGGGGAGGGCGCCCACCGCATCGTCCTGCTGCTGGCCGGCGCCCGGGTCATCTGAGATGACCCTCGGCTCCGTCTGGGTCTTCGCCGAGCTGAGCCAGGGACGGCCCGCCACCGGCGCGCTGGAGCTTCTCACCAAGGCACGGTCACTCGGGGCGGCGGCGGTCGAGGCCGTCTGCTTCGGTCCCGAGGCGGGTGACGCCGTCGCTGAGCTCGGCCGGCATGGGGCCACGACCGTCCGTCTCTCCACCGACGCCGCGTTTGCGGAGCTCCTCCTCGGCGGACCGGCGGCCGACACCCTCGCGGCGCTCGCCGCCCTGCACCGGCCCGACCTCATCCTCTTCGCGGGGACCCACGCCGGCAGGGACGTCGCCGGGCGGCTGGCGGCGAAGCTGGACGCGCCGGTCATAGCCAACGGCCTCGACATCGAGGTCGGGGGAGCGATCACCGTGACCTCCGCCATCTTCGGCGCCACCCAGCTGGTCCGCACCGAGTTCGGTCCCCGGCGGCCCGCCCTGGCCGTCTTCCGGCCGAAGTCGTTCCCGGCCGCACCGGCTCCCGGCGCCGCCGCCCCCCGCATCGTCGAGGTCGCGGCGGTGATCCAGGATCACCACCGCCGGGCGAGGGTTGTGCACCGCTCCACCGAGGTTGCCGCGGGGCCCAGGCTCGAGGACGCGGAGGTCGTGGTGAGCGGCGGCCGCGGCATCCAGGACGCGGGCGGCTTCGAGCTCCTGCGCGAGGTCGCGGAGCTGCTCCACGGTGCCGTCGGCGCGAGCCGCGCCGTCGTCGACGCCGGCTGGGCTCCCTACTCCCTCCAGGTGGGGCAGACCGGCAAGACCGTCAAGCCTGCGGTCTACATCGCCTGCGGGATCAGCGGCGCCATGCAGCACACGGTGGGCATGAGGGGAGCCCAGAAGATCGTCGCCATCAACAGGGACCCCCAGGCGCCGATCTTCAAGCTGGCCGACCTGGGCATCGTGGGTGACGCCCTGACCGTCCTCCGGCAGCTCCGCGACGAGCTGAGGTCACGGCCGGGCTGACCGCCACCTCAGGGGGCGAGAACCGACGCCACTGGCGAGGCGGTCACGTCGCGAGCCGGTCGCGCCGGGGCGGCGGCGGGGTGGCGGCACCGATCTCAGCGTCATCGGACGGTGACCGGATTGCAACAAAGGGTCATTGCAGATGGCAGGACTGGCATATACTCGCCGCGGATGGACGATAAGGTCATCGTCGACCTCCTCGGCCAGGTGGGCAATCTTTTCACGTCCAGCCTTGAGCTGAAGGAGACCATCGATTTCATGCTCAAGGCGGCCAGCGAC
>JBEKAP010000180.1:0-4875 GCA_050015875.1 Candidatus Dormibacteria bacterium
CTCGCCGAGGAGCACGATGTCCTGGCCGGCGAGGATGGCGTTCTCGACCTGGGGGATGACGGAGTGGTCGTAGCCCACGATCCCGGGACACAGCCGCTCGCCGCTGCGGAGTTTCCGGATCAGGTTGCGCCGAAGCTCCGACTTGATCGGCTGGACGCGGTACTCGGCACGGCGGAGCTCGCCGAGGGTGTGGGCTGCGCTCACGGCCCTTTCAGCGTACACCGCGTGCCGGTGCCGCCAGCCGGCACCGGCAGCGAATACTGTTCTGAGATGCGGACCGATCCCCGACGAGTGCTCGCCAGCCTCAGCGTCGCCGCCCTCCTCCTCTTCCTCGGAGGGCCGGCGGCGCCGGCCTCGGAGGCCACCGCCGCCTCATCACCCTCCCCCCTCGCGGGGTCGGGACCGTCGAGCACCCCACCGGGACTGGTGCCCGCCGCCTGCTCCGAGACCCCGCCGCCCGGCGCCCACTGCGACACCCTCTGGGTGCCACTCGACTACTCGAAACCGTCGCTCGGCACGATCCCCACCGCGGTCGTGGTGGTGCCGGCGACGGATCCCGCGGAGCGGATCGGCTCCCTGCTCGTCAACCCCGGAGGGCCGGGCGAGTCCGGGGTCGAATTCGTCGACGAGGCGTATCCGCTCTTCGCCACCCTCAACCAGCGCTTCGACATCGTCGGCTTCGATCCGCGGGGATCGACCGGGCCCGACGCCGTCACCTGCGATGGGACCGACGGCCTGGACCACGACGTGAATCTGGATCCCATGATCGCCGGCTCCCCGACCGCGGAGGCCGACCTGGTCGCAACCACCCTGGCCTTCGACGACTCGTGCCGCCTCCACAGCGGCTGGCTCCTCCCCTACCTCGGCACCGCCTACGCCGCCCGCGACATGGACGCGCTCCGGGCCGCGCTCGGCGACCCGGAGCTCACCTACCTGGGCTTCTCCTACGGGACCGCGCTCGGGGCCACCTACGCCAGCCTCTTCCCCACCCACATCCGGGCGATGGTGCTGGACGGCGACGTCGACCCGGCCCTCAGCTTCCTGGAGCAGTCCGTCCAGCAGGGAGCCAGCTTCGAGGCGAGCTACGGCGAGTTCGTGAGCCAGTGCCAGGCTGAGATCGGCTGCCCGCTGGGGTCGGACCCGGGGACGACGATCGGCGGTCTTCTCGCGCGGCTCGCCGAGAGACCTGTCGAGACGCCGGACGGCCGGACGGTCGGGCGGGGCACGGTCATCGGCGCGCTCGTCGCCGCCATGTACGACCCGGGGAGCTGGGGCGGCTTCTACGCCGCCCTGGCCGAGGCCGCCAAGGGCCAGGTCGCGTCACTCCAGTCGCTGGTGGACGGCTACAACGGCCGGGGACCCCAGGGCTACGACCACAGCACCCCGGCCAACGCCGCCGTCAACTGCGCCGATCACAGCGTTCCGGACAACCTCGCCGATTACGACGCTACGGCTCTCTCGGTGCAGGCCGCCGAGCCCCATTTCGGTCAGGACGAGGTCTACTCGGCGCTGACCTGCGCCTACTGGCCGGTGCACGGGCCCGCGCCGGCGGCGCTGGATGTCACCGGCGCTCCGCCCATCCTCCTGGTCGGAGCCACCCACGATCCGGCCACGCCGTACAGCTGGTCGGTGGCCCTTCAGCAGCAGATCGCCGGATCGGTACTGTTGACGCGTGACGGGTATGGGCACACGTCGTACGAGTTCAGCGATTGCGTCCAGACGGCCGTGAATGCCTATCTCGATTACCTTTCTGTCCCAGTTGCAGGAACGACCTGCGCCAGTTGACGCACTCGCGCACGTTCGGGCGCCCGTTGCACCGCCGGTTGCGGGATGATACGATCACATGCGTCTAACGGCGCGGATTGCGTGGACATTCGCGCGCAGCGAGGGATGCGGGGGAGGCAACTCTCACTCGGCAACGAGTTAACCGCAGGGGGAGATCCAGATGCCAAGGTGGCCCACCACCAACAGGGGCAGCCAGGACGTGCTGGCCACCGCGCTTCCGCAGCTGGCTCTCGAGCAGCCCCTCAACGCGCTCAGCGCCATGCAGGTGAGCAGTCGCCTGCTCGGCGCGCGGCAGACCGAGCGTCAGATCCTCGACGAGGACTCCGGCGAGACCCAGTACCAGCTGCTGCGCCGCCAGGTGCATGCGCGCCTCGTCGACGACACCGCCTACCTGGCGGAGACCGACCCCCAGGCCGTCCGCGAGCGGCTCGCCGAGCTGGTCAATGAGGTCTCGTGCGCGCTCGGACAGCCCCTGGACCTCGACGAGGGGATGCGCACGGTCGCCCGGATCCACCACGAGCTGCTCGGTTTCGGCCCGCTCGAGCTGCTGCTCGCCGACCCGACCATCACCGAAGTCATGGTCAACGGACCGGACGAGATATGGATCGAGCGCGCGGGGCGCCTCTCGCTGACGCCGCATCGCTTCGAGACCGCGGATCAGCTCATGCAGGTCATCGATCGCATGGTGAGTCGGGTCGGCCGGCGCGTCGACGAGAGCTCGCCCATGGTCGACGCCCGGTTGGAGGACGGGTCCCGCATCCACGTGGTCATCCCTCCGGTCTCCCTGCGGGGCCCGACCCTCACCATCCGGCGCTTCATGGCCACCGGCCTCGAGGTCAGCGACCTCGTCGACCACGGCACGGCCACCGCCGAGATGATGGCCTTCCTGCGTGCGTGCGTTCGGGCCCGGCTCAACATCCTGGTGAGCGGGGGCACCGGCGTGGGCAAGACCACCACGCTCAACGTCATCTCCAGCTTCATCCCCGACGACGAGCGGATCGTCACGATCGAGGACGCGGCCGAGCTGAGGTTGCGCCAGCGTCACGTGCTGAGCCTGGAGACGCGCCCTGCCAACGTCGAGGGACGCGGCCAGATCGCGGTGCGCGACCTGGTGATCAGCTCGCTGCGCATGCGCCCCGACCGGCTGGTCGTCGGCGAGTGTAGGGGTGGTGAGGCGCTCGACATGCTCCAGGCGATGTCGACCGGGCACGACGGCTCGCTGACCACCCTGCACGCCAGCTCGCCGCGAGAGGCGATCTCACGGCTCGAGACCATGGTCCTGATGGCGGGCACCGAGCTGCCCACCGCGGCGGTCCGGGGTCAGATCGGCAACGCCATCGACCTCATCGTCCAGCAGGGACGGCTGCGCGACGGCAGCCGGCGCATCCTCAGCGTCTCCGAGATCATCGGTGTGGAGCACGGAGACGTCCAGCTGCAGGAGCTCTTCCGCTTCGAGCAGACCGGGATCGACGCGGAGGGGAAGGTGCACGGCCGGCACATCGCCTGCGGCCGGGTGCCACGGCGCACCGCGGACATCCTGGCGAGCGGTGAGGAGCTGGACATGCGCATGTTCGTCGCTCCGGACCGTCCCTCGGGCCCAGATCACCCACGCCGGCGGCTCGCCGACTGGGTCCCCGACAGCCCGTCGACCTCCCCATCCCTGGAGCCGGGCGAGCGCCGCCGCCGCTCGGACTGGCTGCCGGACAGGGCGACGCGGATGTCGCTCTCCAGGAGCAAGCGCAAGGCCAGCTGAGCCGCGGCTCAGGCCAGGACCCCGAGCGTCTCCTCCACGGGGGCAGACCGATCGGCGCGTGCCGGCCGCAGGTCGCGGAGCCGAGCCCGGACCCGGACCTGACCCTGCCAGCTGTCCCGCTCCAGGGCAAAGCAGACGTCGATGCGGCGTCCTCGCGGCAGGTGCCCGGCGAGGCCGGGCTTGTTGAAGGCGATCGCCTCGACCGTCCCCCGCGCGCCATCGCGGAGGGCCACCTTCAGGTGCTGCCCCTCGCTCCCGAAGGTCTGGGTGCTGACCACCTCGCAGCCTCGGATGGTGAGCAGCGGGGTGGGGTTGCCGATGCCGCAGGGCTCGACCGCCTGAAGCTGGGCACAGAGGTCGAGGGTGGCGTCCCCGCACCCGATCTCGCTGTCGACGCGGAAGATGCGCTCACGCCTCCGGCCGGCCGCCTGCTCCGCACAGGCCTCGGAGATCAGGTCCCGGAAGCGTCCGAAGTCCTCCACTCTCAGGCTGAAGCCGGCGGCTGCGGCATGCCCGCCATAACGGAGCAGGGTCGGGGCGGCGTGGTCGAGGGCCCGGACGATGTGCACCCCGGAGACCGAGCGGCCCGACCCCTTGGCCTCGGCAGGATCGAGGCAGACGACGAAGGCGGGGACCGCATAGCGCTCCATCAGCCGCCCGGCCACCAGCCCGACGATGCCCATCGGCCAGCCCGGGTCGCCGATGACGATCGCCGGGGCGTCGTCGAGGAGCTCGGCAACCCGTTCCTCCGCCTCGGCGAGGGCGGCCGCGACCGCCTCCTGGCGGCTGCGGTTCTGCCGGTCGAGGTGGCCGGCCAGACCGGTGCACTCGTCGGGATCGTCGCTCAGGCAGAGGTCGAGGGCCAGGCGGGCGTCCTCCATGCGACCGGCCGCATTGATCCTCGGGGCGAGGCCGAAGGCGATGTCGGAGGCGACGACGGGGGCGGAGACGGCGGCGGCCTGGGCCAGGGCGCGCAGGCCGGGCAGCTCCAGGATGCGCCCCAACCCGCGGCGGACGATGGTCCGGTTCTCGCCGCGCAGCGGCATCATGTCGGCGATCGTCCCGAGCGCCGCCAGCCCGATGAGGGCGTCCGCCTGACCGGCGGGCACGATCCCCTCGGACTCGAGCGCGCAGAGCAGCTTCCAGGCCACCCCCGCCCCGGCGAGCCCGTCGAAGCCGTAGGTGTCGGCCGGCTGCTTGGGGTTGACCAGGGCGTCGGCGGGGGCCAGCCGCGGCGGGGAGCCGTCGGGAGCGAGCGGCAGGTGGTGGTCGGTCACCACCAGGGCCATCCCGGCGGGACGGTTGGCGGCGACCTCGACCGAGCTGGTGCCGCAGTC
>JBEKAP010000181.1:0-4867 GCA_050015875.1 Candidatus Dormibacteria bacterium
GCGGTGCGGACCGTCGTCGCCAGGGCCGCGGCGTCTCCCGGATCTATGAGGAAGCCATCGACGCCGTCGGTTATCAGCTCCGAGAGCCCGGTCCGGTGGGTGGCGACCACCGGACGGCCGAGGGCCATGGCTTCGAGGCAGGCGTTGGCGAGGCTCTCGGAGCGGGACGGCATGACGACCATCCGGGCCCGCGCGACGATGGGGAAGAGGCGTGCCTGGGGCAGCTCCGGTAGGAAGTGGAGCCGCGGCCAGTACTCGCCGCACCGCTCGCGGGCGATGTCCACGAAGAGCCGGCCGTCCAGACCGGTGTCCTCACCCACGAAGACGGCGTGCAGGCTCGGGCGGCTCTCCAGCACCTCGGGGAGGGCCGCGATCCAGGTGTCCACACCCTTGCGCCGCTCCAGCCGCCCGAACATGAGGACGTAGTCGAGGTCGCGGAGCTCGTCGGGGACGCTCCCGGCGCCGGCCCGAGGCGGGCGGATCCCCGTGGGGACGATGGTGATCGCCTCAGGCCGCAGCCCCCATCGCTCGGCGACCTCGCCGGCGAGCACCCGGGACGGGCAGATCACCCGGGCGCTCCGTCGGGTCTGGGAGCGCTCCAGCCATCGCCGGATGAAGGTTCCCCAGCGTTGACGGCGCGGCACCCCCTCCTGGTCCTCGACGATGAAGTGGGGAGTGGCGAGGCGCGTGATCAGCCGTGCTCCCGGGTGCAGCGAGTACCACCAGGCCTCCCCCTCCCATTCGCAGGCCTGGACGATGTCGAGACGGCCCAGGCTGCGCAGGGTGCGGCTCACGGCCAGTGCGCGGGCCACCGCGCGCGGGCGGATGCGTCCGGTGGGGACCCGGTGGAGCCGGACCCCGTCGACGATCTCGGTGGTCAGCTGACTGGTCCCGGGAATCAGGACGTGGACCTCGTGTCCCAGCGCCGCGAGGGTGCGGGACGTCTTCTCCGTGTACGCGCCGATGCCGCCTCCGCCGGGAGGGGGCCCGGGGCTGACCATGGCTATTCTCACGTGGCTGGACGTTAACCCTCCCTTGGCTCGCCGACAATGGCCGCTCGTGCCCCGGGGCGGATCCCTGTCTCACCTGCGACTGGACATCTGCCCACCGGTGGTGGGAGCCCCCCCCAGGCGGGCGGAAGTCCCGCATCGGGAGGGGACAGGGGGCGGATCCTCGGCCGCCCCGCCCAGGTTCGCGCCGGACCGCCGATTACCGGTCCGGCGCATCCACCGTACGCTGCATGACGATGGCAGCCCAGGCCGATCTGGAGAGGATCGAGGCGGCGTGTGAGACGAGGCGCGCCCTGGTGGAGGCGAGGCGTGCCGGTGGGCGGAACCTGGTGGTATTCGTGGTCTCTCGACGGGCGGCGCTCCGCGCCATGAGCCGGTCGGTGCGCGCCCTGCCGCTGCTCCAGGTGGACGCCAGCTCAGGCCCAGCCGGACTCGAGATCGCCAGGCACCTGTCGGTGCGGCACATCGGACGTCGGGTCAATCGCCGGGCGGTCGGGGTGCTGCGCCTCCCCGAGGATCCGGTCCTCTACCTTCAGGGCGGCAAGCGCCAGGCTGTGCGTACCAATCTTCACCACGCGGAGGAGCTGGGCTTCTCCTTCCGGGAGCTGCCCGACGCGGCGACCACGCGGGTGGAGGCGGCTCGGATCCTGCGGTTGCACGGGGATGAGTTCTGGGATGCCGACGAGCTGGCCCGGAGCGTCGCCCGGGGGGCCTCCCGCGTATTCGTGGTGGCCGACAGCGCCGGTGCGATCCAGGCCCTGGCCGCCGCCGTCGTGGACACGACGTGGGCACACATGTACCTCTGCATCAGCGACAGGAGTCCCTCGGCTCACGCGGCGCTCTACCTCCTCAACGTCGGGGTGGTGAGGCAGCTCGCCGCCGAGGGCCTCCGCTATCTCTTCGTCCGGAGTGCCTTCCAGCTCACCCCGGGGCAGCGCTACCTGCAGGCGCGCCTCGGCTTCGAGCCGACCAACCTGCGGGTTGCCGCGCGGTCTCCGGGCCGGACCTGAACCCGAGACTCCACCCGCCGCACCCACATGTGCCGCGGCGGATCGGGACGGTCAGCCGATGGTGATCGGGCCGGACTGCAGCTGACCGGTGGCCGGCGTGCCGGGAACCAGCGGCTCCAGGAGCTTCACGTAGGCCACGTGGTCGGTGGTGTCGACCGCGGCGACGTACTGCGTCCCCTCGGTCAGCGCCGTCCCACCGATGCTCACCGTGGGCAGCGATGTCGAGGTGTAGCCGTCCACCGCGTAGATGTCGAGCCACCGCTCCTGGACCGTCGACGAGAAGGTCGGGGTGAAGGTCACGGTGTTGGCCGATCCGGTGAAGGTGTACAGCCCCTGCTCCTCGCTGAAACCGTCGAAGCTGCCCGTCGTCATCGTCGGGCTGTCGGGGTTGAGGTAATCCGCCGCGATGCTCTCCGCCTGCGCGGAGGTCAGGTTGCGGGTGATGGTCTGGAGCAGGTAGAAGGTGACGGTGCCGCCGGCTGGGAAGGAGTAGTCCTGTCCGGCGGTGCTGTTGTCCCCGAAGACGCCGATCTTGAGCCGGTTGCCGTTGACCAGCGCCTCGACCTGCAGATTGGCGAGCCCCAGGCTCGCGAGGTTGGTCGCGAGCGCCGCCGAGACGCCGTCGCTCACGCCCGATCCCGACGCGGGATCGATGTAGAAGTAATCAGGTGCTCCCGGGGTGGCCGAGGTGGGCACGCCCTGGACCGAGGAGCCGCCCACCGTGCCGTACCCGGCATCGCCAGCGGTCCATGTGCCATTGGCCTGCTCCAGGCCGCTGATCGTCCAGAACTGGAGCGGCTGGGTTGGCGACAGGAGGATCGCGGAGCTCGACGGGTTGGTGATGTCGAAGCGGTCCACGATGAAGCCGGGATTGCCCGGGTAGACGTAGGTGGTGACGGTGTGCGTGAAGCCGTTCGCGTCCACCCCCGTCGAGGGCACCGTTGCCTGCATCCCGGCCCGGAAGGAGGGGATGGTCGGGGCCATCTGCACCTGGGTGTAGGGGCTGTTCTCCGAGCCGGTGAAGTTGCCCGAGGTCGACTGGGTGTAGTCGTGGGCGAGGTCGTCGGGGGAGGTCGTGTCGAGGCTCGATTGGGTGGGACCGACGCTGCAGCCGTCGACCTCGTACCACATCGCGATGTTGGCCCCGCCGTACCCGGGGATCGTGCCCACCCGCCAGCCGTTGCCGGATGCGTCGACGTAGGTGTAGTCGGTCTCGGTCTGGTCGTTCGGCGGCCCGTTGGTGACCCCGCTCTGGATCTGGGTCGAGGTGGTGAGCCCGCCCGTGGCGCAGGAGCCCGAGGCGGCGGGGAGCGAGACGCTGGCGGACGCCGTGGTGCCCGCGGCCGGGCTGACCGATGCGGCCTCGGTGGTGTAGCCCGTGGCCGAGACGGTGACGGTGTAGCTCTGTCCGCCGGTCAGCCCGCTGAAGGTGTAGCCGCCGCTCGCGTTGGTCGTGGTGCTGGCCCCGCCGGTCAGCGTCACCGTCGCACCGGTGATCGGGGTGCCGGTCGCGGAGGCGGTGACCGTCCCGCTGATCTGGGTGACCGGCACCTGGGAGAAGCTCGACCATGTGACATCGGAGCCCGTGGTCCTCGTCCCGGCCTGGCCCCCGCCGGCGAGGGCGGTCTGCGTTCCCTGGACCATCCAGCCGGGCTGAGCGCTCCCGGCCGGCCAGACGCTGCCCTCCACGACGTCGCCGACCACCTCGAGCTGGGCGTCGTACAGGGTGTTGAGGGAGATGGTCGTGCCCTCGATCGCCAACTCCGTCCAGGACCCGTCGACCGCCACCCAGAGGGAGACGTCGCCATCGGGGTAGGAGGGCTCCGAGGTGTTGTAGGGATCGACGGTCAGCTCCACCAGGGTGTCGTCGTCATCGGCGCCCAGCTGCTGGACATCCGCCAGCAGGCGCGCACCGTGGGCGTTGTCCGGGTCGGAGACGATGCTCGTGATCTCCATCTGCGCGCTCACCACCTGGTTCGCGTACGCGTGGCCCATCCAGTCGTCGTAGTCGGCTCCGGTCGACTCCCCGGTGTCCACGAAGCCCTGCTCACCGCTCACGCCCACCTGGCTGCTCGTGATCACCACCCCGTTGTTGCTCGTGCCGAGGTCGCTCTCCCAGGTGCTCCCGTCCGTGGAGGGGGACCAGCCACCCGTCTGGTCGGGCTGGGTGAAGGTGTCCATCGCCTCCTGGGCGGGGATGGCCGCGAGCGTCTCGGTGCCGGCGGAGACCGAGCCACCCGCCGGAGCCACGACGCCGCTCGTCAGATTCGCGTTGTACCCGACCGGGGATGCGGTGTACACGACCGTGTAGGTCGCCGCCGGGACGGCGAGCGAGTAGGTTCCCGACGCGCCGGTGGTGGCCGTCGTGGTGGAGGGCACCGTCGAGACCTGGACCCCCGCGATGGCGGCGGCGGCGGCGTTCACCACGGTGCCCGTGATCGTCGAGTTGGTGGGAGCCGTGCCCGAGCCGACGGCGGCCACCGAGAAGGAGTCGAACTCCACCGGCGCTCCAGACGCGGCCCAGCCGTAGAGGCCCATGGTGCCGGCCGTGGTGATGATCGCCGTGCTCGTCCCCGACCACGTCCATGACGCCGGCTCGGCGGTCCCGTCCGGCCAGAGCTTGAGGTAGGCGCTGCTGCCCTGGACCTCGAAACGCAGCCAGTAGAAGGTGTTGAGGTTCACCGTCACCGACGTGGTGTCGACGACGGTCCAGCTGCCGCTCTCGCCGGCCATCACCTGGAGGCCGCCGCCGCCGTCGAATCGGGCGAGGTTCATGGTCCCGTTGGACTGGTAGTCGAGGACGATGCCGGCAGTGTCGTTGGCGGCGCCCACCGAGAAGCGGACCAG
>JBEKAP010000182.1:0-4811 GCA_050015875.1 Candidatus Dormibacteria bacterium
AAAAAGAGGGCGCCCCTGGAAGACCAGAGACGCCCCGAGAGGGGGGGCTATGAGGTGCGATCCCCGACCGCTGTGTGGATGATAGGTAGGTTATCAGATCGGGGTCAACCAGGTGGGGTCAGTTTGTTACCTGAACGTCGCGATCATCGTTTCACGTGCAGCACCTATACTCCCCTGCTTCCCCACTGATGCGCCGGCGGCGCTCGGCAGGTCCCAACCACGTTCACGAAGGTCAGGCATCGCCATGGACAAGCCGGTCTTGCTCACCAAGGAGGGCCTCGACAAGCTCGCGGCTGAGCTCGAGGAACTGCGGACGGTCCGGCGCGCCGAGGTCGCCGAACGGATCAAATACGCCAAGGACTTCGGTGACATCAGCGAGAACGCCGAGTACGAGGCCGCCAAGAACGAGCAGGGGATGCTCGAGGGGCGGATCCTCACCCTGGAGATGATGGTCCGCAATGCCGTGATCATCGAGCAGGCGGAGGTCGGCGGGATCGTCCAGGTCGGCTCCACCGTCGAGGTCAAGGACGAGTACGGAACCCAGGCCTTCACCATCGTGGGCCCGGCCGAGGTCGACGTCACCTCGGGCCGCATCTCGATGGAATCGCCGGTGGGCAAGGCCCTGCTCGGCCGGCGAATCGGGGACAAGGTCGCGGTCCAGAGCCCCGGCGGCGTCCGCGAGCTCAAGGTCACCGCCCTCCGCTGACCGAGCGGCGGGCTGCCGAGCATCCCGGAAACCGGCTGATCTGGCCAATCGTTAGCCCGTTCCCGCGCGGAACGGGCACGCGCTCGGGCACCATGTACGAGCCATGCCCGACGACCCCCTGATGGCCGAACGGAGGCGAAAGGCCGAGGCCCTCGCCGCCCTCGGTCTTCCCGTCTACAACGTCGACTTCCGGCCCGACCACACCCTGGAGGAGGCGCGCCGCGCGCTGGTCGCCTGGGAGCAGACGGGCCCGGCCGCGGACGCCCCCGGTCCGCCGGTCACCGTCGCCGGCCGGCTCATGCTCCACCGCATCCAGGGCAGGAGCGTCTTCTCCCACCTGGAGGACGAGGGCGGCCGCCTGCAGGTCTGGCTCAAGCAGGATCAGCTCGGGGAGCCCGCCTTCGAGGCGGTGCGGTTGCTCGACCTGGGTGACATCGTCGGGGTGGCGGGAACGCTGATGCGCACCCGGCGTGGCGAGCCGACGGTCCTCGTCCAGACGCTGACTCCGCTCGTCAAGGCGCTGCGCCAGCCCCCGGAGAAGTTCCACGGGCTCCAGGATCAGGAGACCCGCTACCGGAAGCGCTACTACGACCTGATGTCGAGCGCCGGTCAGCGGCGCCACTTCCGGCATCGCGCCGAGCTGCTGCGCAGCGTCCGGCGCACCCTCGAGGGGCGGGACTTCCTGGAGGTCGAGACCCCCATCCTCCAGCTCATCCCCGGCGGCGGACATGCGGTGCCCTTCCGGACCCATTGGAACGCGCTGCACACCGACGTCTACCTGCGGATCGCCATCGAGCTGCACCTCAAGCGCCTGCTGGTCGGTGGCTACCGCCGGGTGTACGAGATCGGCCGCGTCTTTCGCAACGAGGGCCTCTCGCCCCGGCACAATCCCGAGTTCACGATGCTCGAGGCCTACCAGGCCTACGCGGACTACGGCGACATGCGCGAGCTGACCGAGGCGATCGTCGTCGACGCCGCGCGGGCCGTCCCACTCGGCGCGGAGGAGAGCGGCGGAGGCGGCGTCGAGGAGAGCGGCGGAGGCGGCGGCGCCGAGGCGGTCGAGGCCGACCCTGCGGGCTCCCCCACCGACCCCGACCCCCTGCACCGGCGCTACGGTGGGCGCGATCTCGACCTCACCCCGCCCTTCCGGACCCAGACCATGGCCGCGCTCATCGAGGAGGTCTGCGGCTTCGACCCGGTCCGGGCCTGGGATGACGGAAGCCTCGAGGCGCGCGCCCGGCAGTCGGGGGTGGAGCTCCAGCCCGGTCAGGGCCCCGGCACCGTCTTCAACGAGATCTACGAGCAGAAGGTCGAGCGCACCCTCTTCGACCCCACCTTCGTCCTCGACTACCCTGCCGAGGTGAGCCCGCTGGCCCGGCGCTCCCGCAGCGACCCGCGTTTCGTCGAGCGCTTCGAGCTGGTGGTCGCCGGGCGCGAGCTGGCCAACGCCTTCAGCGAGCTCAACGACCCCATCGACCAGCGCTCCCGCTTCGAGGAGCAGGCGCGCCAGCGCGATCTCGGCGCCACCGAGACGCAGCCCCTCGACGAGGACTTCCTGGAGGCCATCGAGGCCGGGATGCCCCCCGCCGGGGGCCTCGGCATCGGCGTCGACCGGCTGGTCATGCTGCTCACCGACAGTCCCGGCATCCGCGACGTGCTGCTCTTCCCCACCATGCGCCCGACCGCCGACGCGGAGGTTGACGCGTGATCCCTCTCCAGGACCTGCGCGACGACCCCGATCGTTTCCGCCGCGGGGCGGAGCTCAAACACGAGGCCGCCCCCGTCGACGAGATCCTGGAGCTGGACGTGCGCGCCCGTCGGCTCCGCAACGAGGTCGAATCGGCGCAGGCCGAGCGCCGTCGCGCCTCCTCCGCCATCCGCGGTGCCCCCACCGACGAGCAGCGGGCGGAGCTCGCCGAGCTGAAGGCGAAGATGCAGTCGGGCGAGGCGGAGCTGGGCGAGCTGGAGGGCCGCATCCAGTCGCTCCTCCTCTACGTCCCCAACCCGCCGCACGAGTCGGCACCGATCGGCCCCGACGAGAGCGGAAACGTGCCGATCCGGACCGGGGGAGAGCCGCGGCACTTCGACTTCGAGCCGCGCCCCCATTTCGAGCTGGGCGACCGGCTCGGCATCTTCGACTTCGAGCGCGCCGCCAAGATCAGCGGGGCCCGCTTCGCCATCCTCCGCGGCGAGGGCGCCCGGCTGCAGCGTGGCCTGATCGCGTGGATGCTCGACGTCGCCACCCGCGAGCACGGCTACACCGAGATCCTGCCCCCCTACCTGGTGCGGCGCGAGTGCATGGTCGGCACCGCCCAGCTCCCCAAGTTCGAGGACGACGCCTACCGCACCGACGACGACCTCTTCCTGGTCCCCACCGCCGAGGTGCCGGTGACCAACCTCTATCGCGAGGAGATCCTGGACGGGGCCCTGCTCCCCATCTGCCACGTCGCCTACACCGCCTGCTGGCGCCGCGAGGCGGGGGCGGCCGGCAAGGACACCCGCGGCTACATCAGGCTCCACCAGTTCGACAAGGTCGAGATGGTGCGGTTCACCCGCCCCGAGACCTCTCTCGACGAGCTCGAGTTGCTGACACATCAGGCAGAATCCATCCTTGAGCGTCTCGGCATCCACTACCGCGTGCTCTCCATGTGCACCGGCGACATGGGTTTCGCGCAGTGGAAGAAGTACGACGTCGAGGCCTGGGCCCCGGGGATGCGGCGCTGGTTGGAGGTCTCCTCCTGCAGCGTCTTCGGCGACTTCCAGGCGCGCCGGGCCAACATCCGGTACCGGCCCGCGGCGGGCGAGCGGCCCCGGTTCGTCCACACGCTCAACGGCAGCGGCCTGGCCGTCCCGCGGGTCCTCGACGCGGTCCTCGAGACCTACCAGCGCGAGGACGGGAGCGTCGACATCCCCGAGCCCCTCCGCTACTACATGGGGGGTGTCGAGCGCCTGGTACCGCGCGAAGCATGAGCGACCACGCGGTCGTCTCCCGGGTGGCGGTCGATCCTCCTGACGTGCGCCGCCCGCCAGGGGATGTCCGCCCATAATCGGCGCATGTCAGGCGGCGTCGAGCGGGAGATCAAGCTGAGCGCGGACGCCGGCTACGTCCTCCCCGAGCTCGGGGATCTGAGCGTCGGGGGGGTGGAGGATTCCGGGCCGGAGCCCCAGGAGTCGACGTACTGGGACAGCGATCAGCTCGAGCTGGTCCGGCAGGGCTTCGGGCTCCGCCACCGCCGGCGCCTCGACCGGCCGGGAGACCCCGGTATCTGGACCCTGAAGACCCCCGGGCGGATGGACGGCGACCGGATGGTGAGGGGGGAGGAGGAGCTGCGGGGTGAGGGGTCCGCCCCGCCGACGGCGCTGCTGGCCCTGATCCCGGAGGCGGTCGATCCTGCCCTCCTGCACCCCGTGGCGGTGCTCAGCGCCACCCGGCGAGTCCTCACCCTGCGCACCGCCGCGAGCGGCGCGGCCACGGTCGAGGTCATGGACGACACCGTGGAGGTGAGTGCACCGTGCGGCCCGGTGGTCGACCGCTTCCGCGAGCTCGAGGTCGAGATCCAGGAGGGCGCCGACGATCTCGCCGACCGGGTGGCGGAGCGGCTCCGCGAGGCCGGCGCCGGGCCACCCGAGAGCACCTCCAAGTACAGGAGGGCACTCCGGGCTCTGGGTCATCGGGTCTGAGACGTCCGCCCGATCGGAGGGGAGGGACCGGCCGATCTAGATGGCGGCGTTCGGCGATCGCTCCCAGCGCCGCACCCAGTGCTCCTCGGCGACCAGCGCGGGCCGGACGTGCTTCTCCATGAGGTTCTCGTAGAAGGCCTCACGCCGCTTCTCGTCCTCCTCGCCCTGGATCGGCGTCACGGCCGCACGGCGGTCCTGGATCCAGGGCGGAACGCAGCGGAGGATCACCCGGCTGTTGAGCCGGATCGCGCACTCCGGGTCGCGGGCCTCGTCGACCTCGACGTCGATGCGGAGCAGCGGGCCGGTGTTGTCGAAGAGCTTCCAGCCCTGGGCCCAGCGACGGTCACGGTGCTGGTTGGTCACCAGGGTGAGCGCCTCCGGGGCCACTCGCTCCCCGTTGACCGGGCGGCACAGCTCTCCGAGC
>JBEKAP010000183.1:0-4802 GCA_050015875.1 Candidatus Dormibacteria bacterium
GGGGTCTTCGCATCGTCGACACACCGGTGCCGCACTATCCGCGGCTCACCGGGAAGCCCACCGGGGCGCGCCCGTCGGTCGTGCTCCACGCCTTCGCCGAGCTGTGGAGCCTCCGGCGCCGGCTTCGCCATGCCGGGCCGCCGGCTCGCCCCGCGCCGCTCGCGCCCAAGGCGGCCCGCGGCGCGGCCACGCACCCCGCGAAAACAGCCTAGGGCGGCACCGGCAGGGCGGCCGCGGGGCGGCACCTGCGGGGATCGACCTCTCAATGTCCGGGCGATGTCCGGCGGGGGCGGGTAGCCTCATCCTCGCCGCTCCGGGAGGGGGGGCGACGCGGGGGAGGAGGTGCGAGGAGGAGGAGAGTTCGTGGCCGGCATCGATTTCGCGGACGGCTTCGATGCCCCGGAGCCAGTGGCCTGGGGCCTGACCGCGGTTCAGCTCGTCACGGTTGCCGCCGGAGCGGCGCTCGCCTACCTCGGCCTCCACTCCCCCCTTCCCCGCGCCGTCGCCGTGCCGCTGGCGCTCATCGCCGCAAGCACGGGGCTCAGCCTTGCGCTGATCCGGCGGGAGGGCCGGACCCTGATCTCGTGGGCGGCGGCTGCTGCCCGCTTCTGGGCTCGCCCACGCCATGGCCTCCTGGTGGTGGCCGAGGCGCCCGACCCACCGAGCTCGGGTGGCAAGCCCGGCCCGGGCGAGACGGCGAGGACGACCCTCGATCCTGCGGACCCCGGGCATCTCTGGAGCTCCCGGCCGCAAGGGGGGGCGGGAGGGCAGGTGGAGTGCCCCCGCCGGGCACCCCTGGTGCTCCTCCCGGAGCCACTCGCCCGACCGGCAGGGTGGCAGGCCGAGGAGCCGGCGCTGATGGGGAGAGAGACGGTACCGATCCTGGGCGTCGCCGACGCCCGGCGCCTGGAGGCGCCGCCGAGGGGAGGGGGGACCGGGGCGGAGGTCGAGACCGGGGTCACGGGCGCACCCGACACGGGGTGGGTCGCGGCGGATCCGCAGGCGCATCCCCGGGCGACCCGCCGCCTCACGTTCTTCTCGCTGAGCGGCGGCTCCGGGAGGACAACCCTGGCCGTCGAGGTGGCGGGACTTCTGGCGGGCCAGGCGCACCGGGGCACCGCCTGGGGCATGCTGGTGCCGCCGCGCGTCGCTCTGGTCGACCTCGACCTGATGAGCCCTCGCGCCGGTCTGAGGCTCGGGGTGCCGGCGCCGACCGAGTGGGGCCTGGCCGACGGCGAGCCGGTCGGCTCCGAGGTCGAGCGACTCCAGGCTGTCCACCGGAGCGGCCTGGTGGTGCTCCCCGGGCCCGCCCGGCTGCTCGCGCCCGGCTGCTGCGACCGTGCCGACGTGGTGCGCCGCATGGGCGCGGCCGTCGACGAGCTGGAGAGGAGGGGCTGCGACACCATCATCCTCGACGTCGCCGGCGACCTGAGCGCGCTCACCCGGTGGGCTCTCCTCAGTGCCCACGACGTCTTCGTGGTGCTGACCCCGACCGCCGGGGGGGTGCACGACGCCTACCGAAGCACCGAGGCGCTCCGCCGTCTCGGGCTGCGCCGCCGGCTCCGGTACGTGGTCAACCGGGCCACGGGCGGGGCAGCCGCGCTGAGCGAGGCCATGCTCGACCTCGGGGGCGCCCTGGTCGCGGAGATCCCCGACGACCCCGAGCTGGCGCGCGCCGAGATGGATCACCGCCTGGTGGGCCTGGAGCGCTCCGGGCCGACGGCGGCGGCACTGCGCACCCTCGCGGCCACCGTCGACGCACGCTTCCTGACCTCCGCCGGCGGCGCCCCGGCACCCGCCGCACGCAGGCTGCTGCGACGCCGGGCAGGGTAGCGCCGCGCTTGCCACCGTCTCTCGGGCTCGCTCCCGGACTGCGAATACGCATCGAGGGCGACCGGGTGGTGACGCCAGACGGTCTCCTGCTCGGCGTTCTCCGCTGCGAGGAGGTGGACCTTCTCTCCTTCGAGCCCTGGCGCAGAGAGGCCGCCATCGACTCCCTGGAGGCCCTCCTGTGCGGCCTCTCCGCCGAGCTGGTCCTGACCATCCAGGCACGCCGCCATCAGCTCCTGGCGGAGCACCACGCCGGGGGCGGGGAGGCGCTCACCGCCGCTCTCGACCGCCACTGGAACGGACGGCTGGCAGCGGCTCCCGCCCTCCACCGCCGGGTCACGGCGTCCGTCCGCCACCGGGATGCCGCCGGGCTGGAACGTGAGCTGAGCTCTGTCGCGACGTGCCTGGCGACCGCCGGCATCCCGGTCCGGCGGCTGTCGGGCAGCGAGCTGCGCGAGCACCTGTGCGAGGCGGGCCTGGATCTCCGCCGCATCGCCTGGGTCGACGAGCCGCAGCAGGCCTGGATCGGCGGACGCCTGGCTCGGGCGGCGCTGCTGGATCGGCTCCCGGGAGGCACCGTCGAGCCCGGGTGGCTGGCCGCGCTGGTCCGTGCCCCCGTCGAATGCGATATCTCTCTCCACCTCGTCCCCACCTCCGGCCGGCTGGCGGCGGGGATGCTGAGCCGGCGCATGCGCCATCTCGGCGCCCACCAGCTCCTCGAGGCCGACCGCGGCCTGGTGCCCGACGCCGGCGTCGAGAACGGCCTCGAGGCCGCACGGCGCCTCCGCGATCGGCTCGCGCGCAACGCCGGTCGTCCGCTCCGGCTCTGGCTCACGGCCGTCGCACTGGGTGGGGATGCCGCGGGGCTGGATCTGGCCTGGGACCAGCTGCGCGGTGCCTTCGGAAGGAGCCTTGGCGGGAGCCGCCCGGGCCATTTCGAGCACCTCGGAGGTCTCCTGGCAGCCAGCGGGCTCGGCCCACCGCCCGGGCCGGGCAAGCTGGTCGACTCCCGCGCCGCGGCGAGCTGTGCGCCCTGGCTGCAGGCCTGCATCGACGACCCGGGCGGCTACCGAATCGGACGGATGGCCGACAGCGGCCTACCGGTGAGCATCGCCCCCTTCCTCCAGGAGCACCATGTCAACGCCAACATCGGGATCTTCGCGGCCTCCGGGCAGGGGAAGAGCTACCTCATCGGCGGGCTGCTGGTCGAGGCCCGCCGTCAGGGAGTGGACGCCATCGTGGTCGATCCCGAGGGGGAGTACCGCGGGCTCGTCGAGCGACTGGGAGGGAAGTGGCTCGACCTGGTCACCGAGGCGGCGATCAACCCCTTCGACCTGGGCGAGGACGGCGATGCGGCGGCGGTCGTGACCGACGTCTGCGGCGTGCTCTGTGAGGGGATGAGCGAGATCGAGAGGGCCGCCGTCGATACGGCCGCGCGGACGGCTCAGGCGGCCGCCCGCGGTGCCGGGGAGCGCGCCCGGCTGCGACAGTGTCTCGGCGAGTTGGACGTCAGCGCGCCGAGGGTGTCCCGGGTGCTGAGGCGCTTCCTGGATGGCGGGCTCACCGGCTTCCTCGATCGCCCCACGGCCGAGGCGTGGACCCAACCGCTGCTGGCGGTGGGGCATCGCGAGGTCCGCGAGGAGCTCGTCCCGGTCACCACCCTCCTGCTGGGGCGGCTGCTCTGGGAGCTGGTGCGGCGCGCCCCGCGGCGCCGCCACATCGTTCTCGACGAGGTGGGGATGCTCACCTCGCACCCCGCCCTCCGCCAGCTCCTCTGTCAGCTCGCCCGGCGGTGCCGGAAGCACGGCAGCTCCCTGGTGGTGGCCACGCAGAACGTCCAGGACCTGCTCAGGACCGACGAGGGGACGGTGGTCGCCACCAACTGCTCGGTGGTCCTCTGCGGCGGCCATCGGGCGGTCGAGGTCGCCGCCATGGACCGTGCCTTCGGCCTGACCGAGGACCAGCGGCGCCGGCTCGAGCGGGCGCCGCGCGGCGAGTTCCTGCTCGCGGCGGGAGCCCGGAGGGGGATGATCGAGGTCGACCTGCCGGAGGCCTATCGCGCCATGATCTGCGGGTGAGCACAGCACCCTCGGCGACGGCGCCCCGTGGCATCCAGAGGTCCAGAGACCCCTTGACACCACGGACCGGCGGTACCAAGATGTGGGGGCTCCAGCCCGGGCGGACCCCAACATGTGGGATACTGTGGGGGACAGAGTACTCGGTGTGGCCGGGTCCGCCCGCCTGGAGCCGTCCGTCGTGGACGAGGGTTCCATCGCCGCGCCAGACAACTCAGCAAAGAGGACCGAGCAGTGAGCACTTCCGCTTCCCTACCGCCGTCGGACCCATCCGCTGCTCCGGCCGCGATGGGCGGTGAGAGCCGGCGCGGCTCCCGCCGCAACGGCAATGGGAAGCTGGAGGTGAGCGCCAGCGGGCTGCACATCGAACGCCGCTTCACCAAGGAAGGTATCCACCCCTACGACGAGGTTCGCTGGGAGCAGCGGACCGCCAGCATCGCCAACGAGAAGGGGGAGCTGGTCTTCGAGCAGAAGGACTGCGAGGTCCCCGCCTTCTGGTCGCAGATGGCGACCAATGTGGTGGTCTCCAAGTACTTCCGCGGTCCCCTGGGGACGCCGCGGCGCGAGGTGAGCGTCCGCCAGATGATCTCCCGAGTGGTCGACACGATCACCGGCTGGGGGCGCGAGGGCGGCTACTTCGCGACCGACGCCGATGCCGAGGCCTTCTCCGACGAGCTGTGCCACCTCATCCTCCATCAGAAGATGAGCTTCAACAGCCCGGTGTGGTTCAACCTCGGGGTTCCCGGCAGGACCCCGCAGGCCTCGGCGTGCTTCATCCAGAGCGTCGACGACTCGATGGAGTCCATCCTCAACCTGGCCAAGAGCGAGGGCATGCTCTTCAAGGGGGGCAGCGGCACCGGTTCCAACCTCTCCGCCATCCGCTCCTCCCAGGAGCAG
>JBEKAP010000184.1:0-4761 GCA_050015875.1 Candidatus Dormibacteria bacterium
CGAGCGGGCAGCCGTTCAGGCAGAAGGGGGTGCCGCAACCCATGCACCGCGACGCCTGGTCGGCCGTCTCCTTCGGTGAGGCAGGCTCGTACACCTCACGCCAGTCGCGCACCCTCTCCTCCACCGGCCGGCGGGTGGGGGCGTGCCGTCCGCGGGTCAGGAAGCCCCTCGGATCAGCCATGGAAGGGGACCCCGAGGGCGCGAGCCCGCCGGGGTGCGCCCCCGGAGGCGGGCAGGCGAAGATGGGTTGGCAGCATGGCAGGCACTCTCACCACCGAGATTACCGGTTCGCGGCCTCCGCGCACACGTGCCGCTCGTCCCCGCTCTCGGGGGCCTGTCGTACCGTTCGCGGCATGCCCGGCTCCGAGCGGCCTTACCTGACCGCGCCCGGCACCCTCGCCTTCGCCCACCGGGGTGGCTCCCTCGAGCACCCCGAGAACACCATGGTCTCCTTCCAGGCCGCCGTGGACCTCGGCTACCTCCACCTGGAGACGGACACCCAGATCACCCGCGACGGGGTGCTGCTCGCCTTTCACGACGAGACCCTCGACCGGGTCACCGACCTGACCGGCCCCATCTCCGGCCGCAGCCTGGAGGAGATCCGGCACGCCGACGCCGCCCACCGATTCAGCCAGGACCGGGGACGCACCCATCCGTTGCGAGGAAGGGGGATCGGCATCCCCACCCTCGAGGAGGTGCTGCTCGCCTTTCCCCACACCCGGTTCAACATCGACGCCAAGACCTCCCGGGTCGTGGCCCCGCTGGCGGAGTTGATCGAGCGGCTGGGCGCCGCCGACCGGATCTGCATCGGCTCCTTCTCCGACCGGCGGCTCCGGCGGTTCCGCCACCTGAGCGGCGGGCGGGTCTGCACCTCGATGGGCCGGGACGCGATCATCACCGCCCGGCTCGTCTCCCTGGCCGGCCGGATGCCGGCCTTCGGGGCCTCGTGCGTGCAGGTGCCCACCTCCCAGTGGGGGGTGCGCGTCGTCGACCGCGCCTTCGTCCGAGCCGCCCACCGGGGTGGGCTCCAGGTCCACGTCTGGACCATCGACGACCGCGCCGGGATGGAGCGGCTGCTCGATCTCGGGGTGGACGGGATCATGAGCGACCGTCCCAGCCTTCTCAAGGAGGTGCTCGAGGCGCGCGGCCAATGGGCCGGGGCGGAGACGGGTGGCCAGAGGGATTTGAACCCTCGACCTCCTGATCCACAGTCAGGCACTCTAACCAGCTGAGCTATGGCCACCACGGAGGATCGCGCCGACGGGAGCGCGCCCGGTGATTATACGGGTGACCGCCCCGCGATCTGACCGCTGCCCGGCCGCGCCGGTCCTACACTGGAGGCTCCGCGCCCCCTTAGCTCAGATGGATAGAGCAGCCGCCTTCTAAGCGGCCGGTGGCAGGTTCGAGTCCTGCAGGGGGCGCCAAGGGCAGACTACGAAGCCGACCACGCCGTGATCGGCCTAACCAAGGTGTCCGTCAAAGCGGGGCAGGCCCGGTAGCAGAGGCGAGCAGACGGAGGCTGGGTGTGATCCTCCCGAAGGACCGCGACCCCCGTTTCGTGACGGCTCGCCGCGGTGGGACCCTCACGGACTCGGATCACAGGCTGCTCGCCATGTGGGCGGCATCGTGCGCGGAGCATGTCCTCGGCCTCTTCGAGACGGTCGAGCCGGCGGACCCGCGACCGCGTCGCGCTATCGCACTCGGGCGGGCCTGGACGCGCGGTGAGGTCACCATGACCCAGGCTCGGACGGCGGCCGGCCATGCGATGGCTGCGGCCAGACAGCTGGATGGGGCGGCGCGGCATGCCGCGTACGCTGCCGGTCAGGCCGCGGCCGTTGCGCACGTCGCGGCGCACGAGCTCGGTGCGGCTGCCTATGCGATCAGGGCCGCACGCGCCGCGGCGCCGGAAGGTGAGGGCGAGAGCGCGGGGCGCCTCGAGTGCGAGTGGCAGCGCGGCCGGCTCCCGGAGCCGATTCGCGAGCTCGTGCTCGACGACGAGCGGTTGCGAAACGGCATCTGCTGGTCGGTGTTCGACTGCTGAGAGCGCCCCGGGGCGCCGGCGCGCGCAGCGGGCCTGCCCTGACCGGCACGGCCCAAGCCCGTCAGCCCCACGCCTCGGTCGTGGCCACGCCAGGTGAAGGTCCAAGCAGGCGGAATGTCAGAGCGCGGGCGGTGACTCGCCGTGGGGCTCGCGGGTGAGCCGGTCACGGACGGGCCGCGCGGCGCCGCCACCCTCCGGCGCCCCCTCGGCCGCCAGCATCTCCCCCGCCATCCGGAGTCCGGACCGGAGGGCTCCCTCCATGTACCCATGCCATTCCGGCGAGGTCTCGGTGCCACCCCAGTGGACCCGGCCAGAGGGAGTGCGGTAGGCATGTCCCACCGTGGTCCACGTCCGGGGAGAGGCATCGCCGCCGCCGGTGAGTCCGCTGGTCCACCTCTCCTTGCTCCAGTCCTCGACGACCAACGTCTCCGGCTCCGCGGCCTCGGCGCCGAAGAGGTCGGCGAGTGAGGAGAGAATCCGGCTCCGCCGCTCCGCCTCCGGCAGTGCGCTCAGCGCGCGGGCACGGTCCGCTCCCGTCAACCCGACCAGCACGCCTCGTCCACTGCCGTCCGCGGGGGAGTTGTCCCCGGTCGCGGCGATGGTGTGAGAGGTGCTGAAGGCCTGCCCGTTCAGACCGCGGCGACGCCAGAAGGGGGATGGGTAGGCGGCGTAGAACTTCATGAGCACCCCGGTGGGACGGTGGCGCATGAGGGCCATGCGGTCGGCCGGAAGCGGCGGCGAGTAGGCGATCTCGGCCGCGACCCGGACGGGGGCGCAGACGCCGACCCGCCGGCAGCGAACGCTCGTGGACCCGGAGGAGACGGTCACGCCACCAGCGTCCTGGGCGATCGCGTCGACCGGTGCCTCCAGCACGACGGCGTCGCCGAGGCACCGCGCCGACCGTCGGGCGAGCTCGTGAGCACCCTCGAGGAGCCGGAAGTCCTGGGCGTGCAGCAGGTGCTGGAGCGAGCCGGCCGAGCGCAGCATGAAGAGCACATCCAGGACGGACATCTCGCCCGCTTCCAGGCCGGGATGCCCGTTCACGTAGAGGCGGAGAAGCGCCCGGCCCCCACGTGTCCCCACGTGAGCGCGCAGCCAGTCCTCGAAGGTGACCCCGTCCCACCCCGTCGCCTCGCGGGCGTCCCACGGCGTCGCCAGGGGCAGCCGGTGTGACATGCGGTTGAGCCGGGTCACCGCCAGCAGCACGCTCGCCAGGGCGCCCGGTGGCAGCGGTGGCACCCGGGGTGAACCGCGCCTGGCGCCATTGCCCAGGTCCCACAGCGTCCGTCCCGGGACCGCCGTCGGAACCGGGTGGAGGTCCACCTCCCGCGCCAGCCGATGCACCTCGACCTGGCCCGGACCGATCCACTGCCCACCCATGTCGAAGACGAGAGAGGGATCGGGGGACGTCGAATCGACGCCCGCGAGGGTCCGGCCCCCCACCCGATCGCGCGCCTCCAGCACAACCACCGAGCTCCCGGCATCCCGGAGAGCACGCGCGGCCTGGAGCCCGGCGAGTCCTGCACCCACGATGACGTAGTCAGCCTCGCGATCCGTGGGACCGTGCTCCGTCGTCATGCGGTTGGCCGCGGACACCGGGCGTGGGACCGGCCGGCACTCTCCCAGCCGGACATCACGTCGTGCTGAACGCCGGGCTGGCGCCCCGGATCAGAAGCCACAGCCCGACCACCAGCTCAAAGGGAAGGTAGGGGATGTCGAGAGCAAACGGAACATTGAGGCTGCTGTCCCACACCAGCGGCAGCGTGCCGCCCAGGACCAGGACCATGGCGAGCAGAGCCCAGATGGAGAGCCCCCGCGGAACCAGTCGCGATGTGAAGAACAACCCGTACCAGAGGAAGGCTCCGAGTGAGAAGAAGAGGAAGGACAGGTCACCTGTGAGCCCATTCAGGAACGTGCCGAGCGTCTCGTAGTACGAGGCCGCCGGGGCACCGGCCTTGACGAAGTCCGCGCTGAGCGGCAGCAGCCCATACATCCCCAGCACGCTCACCGCAATCACCATGACCTCGGCCAGCCACAGGATGAGCGCGATCAGCGCGACCGGCCTGCTCCGTCCCTTCAGGAGCACATAGAGCAGCGACGTCATGACGATGATGCCGACGCACGTGGCGAGATAGAGGACGATGGCCGCGCGAAACTGGACGACGTGGTCATTGATCCTCACCAAGGCCGCGGAGATGCTGCCGGCCAGGATCGGCGATGACAGCGCCTCGGCCGCGAGGCTTGTGATGAATTGGGCTACGAACGCCGCCCCCAGCCACCTGGCCCAACGAGCGTCTGCTGTCACTTTCAATCTCTTTCCCCTGTCATCGAAGAAGGATCGAGCCGGCCTCGATCACCGTCACCCTATCCCGGGCGGGTGACACCCGCCATCCGGGGAGTCCCGGGCGCTGTACTGACTCGGCGATGACGGCTGCGGCGTCACGGCCTGGATCTAACGGGCGCATCGCCGAGCGCGGATCACGCCGTGCTGAACGCTGGGCTGGCACCCCTGACCAGAAGCCACAGACCGACCACCAGCTCAAACGGCAGATAAGGGATGTCGAGGGTGAGCGGGACATTGATGCTGTGATCCCACACCTGCGGCAGGATGCCAGCCAAGACCAGGACCATGGCCAGCAGGGCCCAGACCGAGAGCCCCCGCGGAACCAGCCTCGTCGTGAAGAACAGCCCGTACCACAGGAAGGCGCCGAGCGCAAAGA
>JBEKAP010000185.1:0-4731 GCA_050015875.1 Candidatus Dormibacteria bacterium
GATACCTGCAGAGCACGGTCTCGCTGGCGGACGCCGCTGACCAGGCGACCACGGTCAACGCGAGTGCCACGGTGGACGCGACCGCCCCGCCGGCGCTCCATCTCACCGCCTCGGGCACCCCCGCGGGCGCCGCGGCAGGGACCACCTACTCGCTGACCCTGGTCCCGTCCCTGGTCGGGGCTCCGGCTGGGACCGCGTACCACGACCCGAGCATCACCGCCACGCTGCCCGCCGGCGAGACCTTCGCCGCGGCGCCCAGCGCGACGGGGTGGAGCTGCGCATTGAGCGACGGCGACGCGGTGCTCACCTGCGCCTCGACGCTCGCGCCGATCGTGGCGGGGACGGCGCTCGCCGACGTCACCGCGACCGTCGACATCTCCTCCTCCGCGTCGGGGGTGCTGCAGACAGCGGCGTCGCTGGCGGACGGGACCGATCTGGCGACGGCCGCGAACACCACCGCGACCGTGGACGTCACCGCGCCTCCCGCGCTCAGCCTCAGCTCCTCGGGGACACCCACGGGCGCGGCGGCGGGCAGCGACTACAGCCTCAGCTTGAGCGCCGCCCTCGGATCGGCGGGGGGGCCGGCCTACGCGGACCCGACCCTCACCGCCACCCTGCCGGCGGGGGAGACCTTCGCCGCCGCCCCCACCGTGGCCGGGTGGAGCTGTGCCCTGGGCGATGGCGGCACGGTGCTCACCTGCACCGCGACGTCGGCACCGATCACGGCGGCGACCACACTCCCCACCGTGACCGCCCAGGTGGACATCTCCTCCTCGGCGTCGGGCTCCCTCCAGGCCACCGCCACGCTTGCCGACAGCGCCGACCAGGCGACGACGGCCACCACGAGCGCCACGGTGGGCGTCACTCCGCCCCCGGCCCTCCAGGTCAGCACCTCGGGCACCCCATCGGAGGCAGCCGCCGGGAGTGGCTACGCCCTGACCCTCAGCCCGTCGTTGGGCTCCTCGCCGGCCGGTCCCGCTTACAACGACCCCACCCTCTTCGCCACCCTCCCGACCGGTGAGTCGTTCGCCGCCGCCCCGTCCGTCACCGGGTGGAGCTGCGCCCTGAGCGTCGAGGGCACGGTGCTCACCTGCACCTCCACCGAGGCTCCGATCGTGGCCGGCACCACTCTGCCCGCCGTCCTGGCCACGGTCGACATCGCCTCCGGGGCCTCGGGGAGCCTGGAGACGACGGTCGCGCTGGCTGACGGCGCGGACGCGGCGACGACGGGAAGCACCACCGCCACCGTCGACGTCACCCCGGGCCCGGTGCTGATCCTCTCCACCGCGGGGACACCACCCGGCGCCGCCGCGGGATCGGACTACAGCCTCACCCTCAGCGCGGCCCTGGGCTCCTCGCCGGACGGTCCCGCCTACGATGACCCGACGCTCACCGCCACCCTGCCCTCAGGCGAGACGCTCGCCGCCGCGCCGACCCCGCCGGGCTGGAGCTGCTCGGTGAGCTCCGATCTCACCGTGCTCAGTTGCACGTCGTTGGCCGCGCCCATCCCGGCGGGCACGTCGTTGACCGCCGTGACGGCGACCGTCGACATCGCCGCCTCGGCGTCGGGGGAGCTGCAGACGACGGTGCTTCTGAGTGACGGTGGTGATGCGGCGGCGCCCGTGAGCACGAGCGCCACGGTCGACGTCACCGGCCCCCCGGTCCTCCAGGTCACCACCTCCGGCACGCCGGCGGGCGCCAGCGCCGGGACCGGCTACGGCCTCACCCTCAGCCCCTCGCTCGGTGGGTCCCCCACCGGTCCCGCCTACCACGACCCCGTCCTCATCGCCACCCTGCCCTCGGGTGAGACGTTCGCAGCAGCGCCCAGCGAGGCCGGCTGGAGCTGCGCGCTGAGTGGCGGCGGCGGCGTCCTGACCTGCACCTCGACCGAGGCGCCGATCCCGACCGGGACGGCGCTTCCCGATCTCGGCGCGACCGTGGACATCTCCGCGTTGGCGTCCGGGCCGCTGCAGACGTCGGCATCGCTTCAGGACGGCGCCGACCAGGCCACGACCGCCACCGCCACCGCGTCGGTCGAGGTCACCGCGCCACCCGTGCTCGAGCTCGGCATCTCCGGAACGCCTCCGACCGCCGCCGCCGGTTCGCGCTACGGCGTGACCATCAACCCGTCAGTCGCTGAGTCCGGAGGTCCTGTGTACGGGACCACCACCCTCACCGTCACCCTTCCCACCGGCGAGACCTTCGCCGCGGAGCCCAGCCCGACCGGGTGGAGCTGTGGCCTGAGCGGAGGTGGCCGGGTGCTCACGTGCACCTCGCCGGCCGCAACCCACGCGGCGGGCTCGGCCATGCCCTCGGTGTCGGGGACCGTGGAAGTCGCCCCATCCGCAACCGGCTCATTGGAGACCACCGCGACCCTGAGCGACAGCGCCGACCTGGCGACCGCGGCGGCCGCCGATGCCACCGTCGGGGTGACGCCGCCCCCGGTGCTCGAGATCGCCACCACCGGGACGCCGTCGTCGGCGTCCGCCGGGGGCAGCTATGACCTCATCCTCGGCTCCGCCCTGGGCGCCTCCGGCGGTGCTGCGAACGGCGATCCCACGCTGGTCGCGACCCTGCCCACCGGGGAGACCTTCGCCGCGGCGCCGGATGCGAACGGCTGGAGCTGCTCGCTCAGCGCGAGCGCCACCGTGGTCACCTGTGGCTCGACCCTTGCGCCGATCGCCGCGGGCACCGTGTTCCCGCAGGTGAGCGCCATCGTGCAGATCGCCCCCACCGCCTCGGGGGCCCTGGAGACGACGGCGGCACTCGCCGACGCCGATGACGCCGCGACCACGGTGAGCACGACCGCCACCGTGGGCGTGACGCCGACACCGGTGCTCGTGATCGCGACCTCCGGGACGCCCGCCACCGCCGCCGCGGGCAGCGTCTACAACCTCAACGTGGGGGTCTCGCTCTCCTCGTGGGGTGGCCCCGCGTACAACGAGCCGGTGGTGACCGTGACCCTGCCGGCGGGTGAGACTCTCGTGGCCGCCCCCAGCGTCACCGGATGGAGCTGCGTCGTGAGCCCTTCCCACACGGTGCTGACCTGCACGCGCGATGCGGCCACCCCGATCGATCCCGGCAGCTCGCTGATCAGCCTCAGCCTCCAGGTGCAGATCAGCTCCGGCGCGTCCGGGGAGCTCACCACCACGGTGTCGGCCGGTGACACCTTGGACGGTGCCACCCTCGCCGTCACCGCCGCGCGGACCGGGGTGGAGATCCCCGTCCCCGCCACCGGGACGAGCTCGCAGAGTGCCGGATCCCCGTCGGGGCTCGGCGCGCTCCTCGCCATCGCGGGCTGCCTGCTGATCCTCGGCGAGGAGCGCCAGCGCCGCGGCCGGAGATCGGGCCGCCAGATCTAGCAGGGTGTGAGGGTGAGGAACCCGGCCCGCGCGCTCGGGCTGCCCATCTCCGGGGGGGTGGGCAGCGCCCGCCAGCCGCTCGCGGCGAGGAGCTCCGCCGCCGGTTCCGCCGTGAGGACGCTGCGCATCGGCTCGCCGGCGGCACCCACCGCGGCCTGGAACTGGCGGCGGCGCTCCGCCGAGGTCGTCGCCGACACGCTGATCGCGAGCCGGCTCCCGGCTCCCGCTGCCGCGCGCAGGGCGCGGAGGAGGGAGCCGACCACCTCGAGGTCCAGGTACACCGCCACACCCTCGCAGAGGAAGAGCGTCGGCACCTCCGGGATGTGGCCCGCCGCGGCGAGCGCCGCGCTCACGTCATCGGTCACGAAGTCGGCGGCGACGAAGGTGATGTGGGGAGTGGGGATGGCCAGCCGCGCCAGCCGGGCCAGCTTGTCCGCCTGCGTCGCCGGATGGTCGACCTCGAACCAGCGGACTCCCGGTTTCGCGTAGCGGAGCGCCCGGCCGTCGTACCCGGCGCCGGCGATCACCACCTGGCCGATGCCCCCGTCCAGGGCGCCGACGGTGATCCGGTCGAAGTACGCCGTGCGCGCCGCCAGGTGAGCGGTCATGGGAGAGTGGGGGTCGACCACCGACGCCTGGCCGGCGACATCGCTGCCGAGCCGCTGGTCGGCCTCCGGGTCACCGTACGGTGCGGGCACCCGGCCAAAGGACAGCCGGCGCGCCGCCACCCGCTGCGCGGTGAGCGAGACCTGGCCGGTCCTCATCCCGGGCCGGGCCGGGAGACGAAGAGAGCGGCAGGAGGGCGCATCGGCGCGCTCCCCTGCCGCTCCACGGATGTCAGCGGGGCGGGCCCGAGGCCAGGGTGATGGAGCTGTTGTGCTCCTGCCCCGAGCCGTCGATCCACTCGATCTCGACGGTCTGGCCGGCGCGGAGCGTCTGGAGCACCGTGGTCAGGTCGCCATCCGAGGTGACCGGGGTGTTGTTGAGGGAGACGATCACATCGCCCTCCTGCAGACCGACGCTCGCCGCCGGGGTGCTGGGCAGCACCTGCTCGACCTCCGCCCCCGACGTGGACGTGCTGTCGGCCGACACCTCGATGCCGATGTACGGTCCGGGCCCGACCGTGATGCTGCCGCTCGACTGCCCGGTCTCGATCTGAGCCGCGACCTGCAGGGCGGTGTTGATGGGTATCGCGAATCCCTGGGTGGTGCCGGTCTGACCGCTGAAGCTCGCGCCGCTCTCCGATCCCGCGGTGTCCATGCCGATCACCTTGCCGGCGGCGTCGACCAGCGGGCCGCCGGAGTCGCCGGAGACGATGTCGGCGTTCATCTGGATCATGTCGGTGAGGTTCTCCGAGGAGTCGCCGTCG
>JBEKAP010000186.1:0-4731 GCA_050015875.1 Candidatus Dormibacteria bacterium
CCCGAGGGCCGCTACTCGTCGGCCGGCGACCAGGGCGGCCAGGTCGTCGAGTTCAAGCGGATGGTGCGTTCCCTCCACACCTCGGGCCTCGAGGTCTTCCTCGACGTCGTCTACAACCACACCGGCGAGGCCAACCACCTCGGCCCGACGCTCTCCTTCCGGGGCATCGACAACCAGGCGTACTACTACCTCGACCCTCACGACCGCCGCCACTACTGGGATGTGACCGGGACCGGCAACACCCTCAACGCGGGCGCGCCCCAGACCCTGCGCCTGATCATGGATTCGCTGCGCTACTGGGTCACCGAGATGCACGTCGACGGTTTCCGTTTCGACCTCGCCTCGGTGCTCGCCCGCCAGTTCTACGAGGTCAACAAGCTCGCCGCCTTCTTCGACATCATCCACCAGGATCCGGTGCTGGCCGAGGTCAAGCTGATCGCCGAGCCCTGGGACATCGGTCCCGGCGGCTACCAGGTGGGCAACTTCCCGGTGGGGTGGGCGGAATGGAATGGCAAGTACCGCGACACGGTGCGCGACTACTGGCGCGGGGCGCCCATCGGCGTCGCCGACCTCGCCTACCGACTCACCGGGAGCAGCGACCTCTACGCCGACGACGGCCGCGGACCGAGCGCCAGCGTGAACTTCGTCACCGCCCACGACGGCTTCACCCTGCGCGACCTGGTCTCCTACGAGCACAAGCGCAACCAGTTGAACGGCGAGGACAACCGCGACGGCAGCGACGACAACCGCTCCTGGAACTGCGGCGCCGAGGGTGAGACCGGGGATGAGGCGGTCAATGGGCTGCGGCGCCGTCAGCAACGCAACTTCCTCGCCACCCTTCTGCTCTCCCAGGGTTGTCCCATGATCGTCGCCGGCGATGAGATGGGCCGCACCCAGCGGGGAAACAACAACGCGTACTGCCAGGACAGCGACCTCTCCTGGATCGACTGGCAGCACGAAGACCCGGAGCTCTTCCTCTTCACCCACCGGCTGATCGAGCTCCGGGCCGCCCATCCGGCGCTCCGGCGGCAGCACTTCTTCACCGGGCGGGTGGTGGGCGGTGGGCTCAAGGACGTCAGCTGGCTGCGGCGCAATGGCGTCGAGATGACCGATGAGGACTGGGGCAGCCATGAGCGCCAGTCGCTCGCGATGATCCTGGATGGCGGCCTGATCTCCGACCGGACGCCGACCGGGGAGCGGATCGTCGACGACACCCTGGCGGTGCTCCTCCACTCGTCCGGGGACCCCTGCGAGTGGGACCTCCCCCCCGGCACCTGGGAGGTGATCCTGGACACGGCCAGGCCGGCCGAGAAGCCCGGCGTCCGCTGCGTGCGCGCCCCGGCCCGCCTCCAGGTCGAGGGGCGCTCCCTGGTGGTCCTGCGGCTGTCCGAGCCGGCCGACGCTCTCGCCGAGGTGGTCGCGGCGGAGTAGCAGGGTGCCCGCCGCTCGGACCGGTCCACGCATGATTGTCCGGTTGTGCTGCTCACCTCCGTGACCGGGTTCGCTTCGGGCTACGTCGAGCACTGGGGATACCTGGCGGTCTTCCTGATCGCCGGGCTCGAGAGCCTGTGCGTGCCGTTCCTTCCCGGCGAGACCGCGCTGATCACCGCCGCCGCCCTCGCGGTGAAGCTCCATCTCGCCATCGCCGGGATCATCGCGGCGGCGGCCGCCGGCCCCATCGTCGGCGGCGGTCTGGGGTACGCCCTCGGCTGGTGGGGCGGGTACCGGCTGCTGGTCCGCCACGGGGCGCGGGTGGGCCTCGGCCAGCCCCAGGTCAGGGTGATCCACTACCTCTTCCAGCGAGATGGCGGCCGGGTCGTCTTCCTCGGCCGCTTCGTCCTCGTCCTGCGCAGCTTCGCCGGGTTGATGGCGGGGGCGGGGCGGATGTCGCCCATGTCCTTCCTCGCGTTCAACGCGGCGGGCAGCGTGGTCTGGGCCACCGCCTACGGGCTGGCGGCGTACGAGGCCGGCAACGCCCTGCTCGACCTGAGCGGGTGGCTCGCGGCCGGCTTCGCCGTCCTGGCGGTGGCGGTCGGCCTCGCCGGGGTCCTGGTGCTGCGCCGTCACTCGTCCCGCCTGGTGGCCAGGGCCGAGGCGGCGTTCCCGGGCCCCCCCCCGGGTTACCCGGGAGGACCGCCCCTCTGACCCCGACCTGAACGTCTAAGCTCAACCGTGCGGGTCGTGCGGTACATTGACAGCGGGGCCCAACGATCCTAGGTTTTCGGGTTGGGCCGGTGATGGGCCGGTCGATGAGAGGAGGCGAGCAGATGGCCGGCGTCGTGGCCTTCACCAGCAACATCGAGGATCTCTCCACCCAGGAGGGCTACCAGTTCGAGTTCCGCTGCATGCGGTGCAACAACGGGTATCGCTCCTCCTTCCACCGCTCCCTCTTCGGGTTCGGAGGCAGGGTGGCGGCCATCGGCGGCGGGCTGTTCGGAGGCGCCCTCGGAGGCGAGGTGGAGAACGCCGGCTGGAGCTCGAGCATGCTCATGTCGGGCACCGGCAGCCCGGCCAAGGACAAGGAGCTGGAGAAGGCCGCCCAGAAGGTCCACGACCGCTTCTACCAGTGCAACCACTGTGGCAAGTGGGTCTGCCGGGAGGTCTGCTGGAACAACGACCGCGGCATGTGTGTCGAATGTGCTCCCAAGCTGGGCGAGGAGGTGGCCGCGATGCAGGCCCAGGCCCAGCGGGACCAGCTCCAGCAGAAGATCCAGGCCCAGGACCTCACCCAGGGGGTCAACTACACCGACCAGGCCACGGCCGTGTGCCCCTCCTGCCATCAGGATGCGGGCGGCGGCAAGTTCTGCCAGCACTGCGGCACGCCGCTCGCCGCCGCCCCGGCGGCGACCAAGCGCTTCTGCGGCAACTGTGGCAGCGAGCTGGCCGCCGGGATCAAGTTCTGCGGCGAGTGCGGCACTCCGGCACCGTGACCGTCGCCGGCTGAGCCGCCGCGATGCACTTCCGGCTGAGCGCCGCGAGCGGCGCGGTGGTCGACGAGGGGGACGGGACGGTGACCGTCGACGGGGGCTCGGTCACCGTCTCCCCCCAGCTCGGTCAGCCGCTGCGCATCGCACCCGAGCAGATCACCGAGGTCGGCGAGGCCGTGCCCTTCACGGTGCGCATCGGTCTCAGCGACGGCAGCGCCGTCGAGCTCTCCCAGCTCGGGGCGGTGCGCACCCAGCTGCTGACCCAGATCGGCAACCTGCGGGTGGCAGACTCCCGGCACGGCCTGGTCACCATCGGCTTCGGAGAGGCCCAGCGGTTCCATGGCGCGGTCGACGGCGTCGACGCGGACCTGAGCCTCTATGACGACGGCCTGGTGGCGATCCCGGCGAGCGGGCTTCCCGTCCAGGTCCCCTACGCCGTCGTCGAGGACGTCACCACCGACCCCTCCGGCTACCGGATCACGATCGCCATGGGCGGCGCGGGGAGTGTCGAGATCCAGCGCCTCGCCCAGCTGACCTCCCAGTTCCTCACCCTCCTCCGCCAGCGCGCGACCGAGGCCCGGGGACGGACCGGCGCCTTCCTCCAGGCGCTCCTTCCCGGTCTCGGCGCTCTCGCTCAGCGCCAGCTCGCCGGCAGCCTCCGCGACGGGGTGGCGGTTCCCCGACCGGCCCTGGACGCCATCGACCCACGGGTGTGGACCACTCTCATGGCCAGCGCGGCACTCCCCGAGCGTGCCGCGGGCGCCGAGCTGATCCAGTCGCTCGGCCAGCCGGCCCTCGGTTTCCACCAGGTCTCGTCGGTGGAGGTTGCGGCGCAGGGGACGGTCCACATGGCCGAGCCGGGGCCGGTGCAGAGCTCCGGGCCGGGGCGTGGCCAGGGCACCGACTATGGCCAGATCGCGCAGGGGATGGGGGCCCTGATGACCGAGCGGATGATGGGCGTCGGTCCGGGGGCGGGCGCCGGCGGTCCGCTCATCGGCGGTCCTTCCGCCGGCCCCGCCGCCATGGGCTTGGGAATGGGCATGGGGATGGGCATGGGGATGCCCGGGATGGGGATGCCCGGCATGGGGATGGGCTTCGGCGCCCCGTACGGCGCCATGGGCGGGATGCTCGCGATGCGCATGCTGCGGGGTGGCGGCGCCTGGTCGCGCGGCGGCCAGTCCCAGGCGCAGTCGATGTTCCGCGTTCCCGAGGCGCCGTCCGCCCCCACCGCCCAGACGGCGGCGCACGGCGACCTGGGCGCTCTCACCATCGCCGGCGACGACCCCACCATCGTGGCCTTCCTGGTCGCGAGCGTCAGCTCGGGCATCCTGGTCTACGAGTCCCTCAACGTCTCGGATCACGCGACCTACGTCTTCCGCGACGCGACCCTGTCGATGTCCGAGTTCGACCTCGACCTGATGCTGATCGGCTTCCACATCGAGGTGCTCGCCGGCGACGTCACCGGCCCCGGTTCGCGCTATGCCGAGGCGGTCCGGCAGCTGCCCCACCTGGCCCGTCTGGCCGCCGCATTCCGGGGACGGGCGATTCACGGCGATGGGTGGGAGGCGCAGCTCCGCGGGCTGCTGGCCTGAGGGACCGCTCTCGCGGTGCCCGGCTCACGCCCGCGGCACGGAGGTGGCGATGAAGAGTGTGAGGCCCCCGTTCAGGTTCTGAACCCCCGTGAATCCGTCGCGCCTCTGGCCGCCGATCGCGTGCGTGTGATCGGGTGCGTCCCTATGATGGGGCGGCCTGGAGTGATGCGGTACCGGAGGTGAGAGCGTGAAGATCATCGACGCGAAGGTGA
>JBEKAP010000187.1:0-4697 GCA_050015875.1 Candidatus Dormibacteria bacterium
CGTAGAGGTCGACCACCCGCGCCCCCGTCACCCGCCCACCCAGGATGTTGAAGAGGGCCTGGCGCACCATGCCGCGCGTCGGTCGCACCTCCATCCCCCGGGGGGTGGTGAGCAGCCTGCCCCGCCACTCCCCACCGGTTATCCGACTCGCGGCCACCCGGCTCAGTCCAGGTCGAAGACGGCGCCGTAGCCGTGCATCGCCTCGTGGAGGGGCTCGTAGGCCGTGACCTCGGGGTCGTGCTCCAGCCAGGCGACGGCGGCGGTGCGCGCACGGACGGCGAGGGCGACGTCCAGGAGGTCGGCGGCCCGCATCTCGGGGAGGCCGTGCTGGCGCAACCCGGCCACGTCGCCCGGGCCGCGCAGGTGCAGGTCCAGCTCGGCCAGGTCGAAGCCGCTCTGGGTCGCCGCCACCGCCCGGAGGCGCTCCGAACCCTCCTCGTCGACCGCCTCCTCGAAGAGCAGGCAGTGGGCGCGGTAGCGGTCGCGCCCCACCCGGCCACGCAGCTGGTGGAGCTGGGCCAGGCCGAAATGCTCCGCCCCCTCGACGATCATCACGGTGGCGTTGGGCACGTCCACCCCCACCTCGACCACCGAGGTCGCGACCAGGATGTCGGCCTCGCCGGCCGCGAACCGCCCCATCCGCTCCGCCTTCTCCCGCGCCGGCATCCGGCCGTGGAGCATCTCGATGCGCAGGTCGGGGAACACCTCCTGCTCCAGCTTGCGGTGCTCGGCGGTGACCGACTTCACCCCCGATTTGTCCGATTCCTCGATGAGGGGGCAGATCACGAAGACCTGCCGGCCCGCCGACACCTCGCCGCGCACGAACGCGTAGGCCTCCTCCCGCCCGTCGGGTGGCACCACCCGGGTCTCGACCGGGATCCTCCCCGGGGGCATCTCGCGGAGCTCGATGACGTCCACGTCGCCGTAGACGGTGAGCGCCAGCGAGCGCGGGATCGGGGTCGCGGTCATGGCCAGGAAGTTGGGCATGGCCCGGGCCTTGAGCCGCAGGCGCTGACGCTGGGCCACCCCGAAGCGGTGCTGCTCGTCGACCACCACCAGGCCGAGATCGTTGAGGACGACGTCATCCTCGATGAGGGCGTGAGTGCCCACCACCAGGGGATCGTGCCCGGCCGCCAGGCCCTCCAGGATCTCCCGCCTGGCGCGGGCCCCGGTGCTGCGCAGAAGGAGCCGCGGCGCCAGGCCGTGGGGGGCGAGCAGCGCCTCCAGGGTCACGTGGTGCTGGCGGGCCAGGATCTCGGTCGGAGCCATGACCACGCACTGGAAGCCGCTGCGGCAGGTCATCAGCGCCGCCATCGCCGCCACCGCCGTCTTGCCGCTGCCCACGTCACCCTGGAGCAGGCGGTTCATCGGCCCGGGTTCGGCGAGATCGGTCAGCACCTGGTGGGCGGCGATACGCTGGCCGTCGGTGAGGCGGAAGGGGAGGCTCGCCGAGAAGGCCCGGGCCAGCTCGACGTCGTAGGGGACGACCACCCCGGTGGAGCTGAGCCGGCGGCGCCGGGCCCGGTCCGCGGCCATCTGGATGAGGAAGAGCTCCTCGAAGGCGAGGCGCTCCCGAGCGCTCGCCGCCGTGTACTCGTCGTCGGGGAGGTGCACCTGGCGAAGCGCCTCACCCATCGGCATCAGCCCCTCGGCCTCTCGGACCTCGGGCGGCAGGCGGTCCGGCATCAGCTCGGCGACGGGGAGGACACGACCGACGAGGGCTCGGAGGTACTTGGAGGTGACCCCGTCGGTTTCGGGGTAGACGGCGGCCAGGCGGCCGACGTGCTGCGGGTCCTGGCTCACCCGCTCGAACTTGGGGTTCTGGAAGGTCAGCCCGTGGAGGCCGCTCACCACCTTCCCGCTGACCAGGATCTCCATCCCGGAGTGCAGCTGACCGGCGATGTACGCCTGGTTGAACCAGATGGCGTTGACCCGGGCGCTCCCCTCCTCCAGGGTCGCCTCCACGAGCGGCATCCGCCGCCTCTGGCTCGGGTGTCCGCGCACATCCCGGACCCGCACCCGGGAGGTCTGCACCTGTCCCGGGATGAGATCGCGGAGCGGCACCAGGTTGCGGGTGTCCTCGTAGCGGCGGGGCAGGTGCAGGAGGAGATCGGCGACGCTCACGATGCCCAGTCGAAGCAACCGCTGACCCTGGGCCGGGCCGACCCGGGGAAGCCTGGCGATCGGCGTCTCCGGCCAGCAGGCGCTCGGGAGCTCCACGATCCGGCCCATCTGCCGGCCCTTGGCGTCGGCCACGTCGGGCATCCTGGCAAACTCTAGGACGGAGGGGGCGGGCGAGGCTGGCTTGGCCTCCGGAGGGTCCGCGCCCAGGCCATCTCCACATTTTCGTAACAGATCAGCGACGTCTGATACACCAACCGCGTCATTCGGTACACTTTCGGCTCGCGCCACCAGGTGCGCGTGTCATGTCGCCCGGGAGTGAGGACACACAAGAGTGCGGTGGATCGCCCAGCCCCGTCGTAGGGGGAATCGCCCGGGACAGTCGGGTCAGGGCATGGTCGAGTTCGCCCTGGTGGGCGGGCTCTTCTTCTTCCTGGTCTTCTCGATCGTCAACGCCGGCTTCTTCCTCTACGGGCGGGCCGCCGTCCAGCACGCTGCTGACGTCGGAGTGGCCCTGCTGTCCACCGAAGGCAACTGCATGGCCTACACGCCTGGTGGGCTATGCCTCAGCCTCTCCAGCAACTGTCCCAACTACGATGGCGGGGCGACATCGGCCAACGCCGACGCCGTGGCGATCTGCGCGATGGACCAGGACGGCTTCGACGGCACGCCGCTGATCACGGTGAGCTCGATCGCCATATGGGAGGTGACGGAGCAGAGCAACGGCACGTTCACCACGGTTACATCGGGATGCTCCGGGCCCTGCGAGGACGAGTACGGCGTGAACGGAAACACGATCCTTGACAACTGGCCGCCGAGCTCGCGCGAGGTGGTCAGCTCGCCGGCCTTCGCGGAGCTCCAGGTCACCTTCAGCTACGCATTGCTCGCCACCTCCGGCAACATCACGATGACCACAGACAACGTCTTCCGGATGGAGCCGCAGCAATGAGGCGACATTCCCGGAGGACCGGCCAGGCCATGGTCGAGCTGGCCATCCTCCTCCCGTTCATGGTGGTGTTGTTTCTCGGCAGCTGGACTGCCGCTGACCTGATCGGAGTCAACGACACGGCCCTCCAGGCGACGCGCGCCGGAGCTCGCTACGCCGCTGAACTCGGCAACGACGGTTACCCGACAGCCACAGCGGCATGTCAAGGCGGGGTGGCCGCCAATCCCTGTGCCGCGGACCAGGGCATCATCCAGCAGATGGTGCCGATCCTCACCGGTACGATGCCCAACGCGGTGGTCACCGAGATTGCCGTCTATCAACCCACAGCCTGCAGCAACGGCGGGCTCTTCACCACCGGAACCCCGTACACAAGCGGGGGATGCCCCCCCAACAACGGCGCATACACCTCCGGAGAGAACATCGACGTCTACACCCTCGTCGCCGGAGCGTGGACACTGCAGGGCGGCGCGGAATACACCCTCAATCTCCGCGCCCAAGTCCACCCCAACGAAGCGGAGCTGGGCGTGCTCATCCAGTTCCGGTACACATCCCCAACGCTGTCCCTTTTCACCCAGAACGACACCCAGTACACGGTCGTCCGCCTATCTCCCACGGAGTGACGAGTGCCATGAGGCCACGCACGTTCCGCAACGGCCGCCAGGACGCGCGCGGCCAGGTGATGCTGCTATTTGCGCTCATGGCCGTGGTCCTTCTGGTCATCGGCGGGCTAGCCATCGACGCGGGGATGAGCTACTTCAGCAGCGATCAGGTGGAGCGGGCAGCGGCCGCCGGAGCCCTGGCCGGCGTCGCGTATCTCCCGGGCAACTTCTCCGCCGCATCAAACGCCGCCCTGGTGGAGGTGGCCCGCAACGGCTTCGACAGCGCGTGCCCCACCACCACCACGGTCGCCAACATCGCCAACGCTCCATCACCCTGCGTGGTCGTCTCGGCCCCCACGGGAACGACCAACCAGCTCGAGGTCACCGTCTCGGTGAGCGTTCCTGCCACCTTTTTGCGTCTCCTCGGATTCGGCCCACACGCGGTCGTCCGCAATGCCACCGCCGAGTATCTCCCCCCGATCGCACTCGGACAGCCGGGCAATCAGCTCGGGTCGGGACTCTCCGGCTCCTCCAGTTGCGACGGTATACCCATGGCCGGCGTCGCGGCAGGCTACTGCGCAACTCCCCCGACCGGGCTGGGCAGCTCCGGCAACTACTACCTCCTCCGCTCGGAAGGATGGAGCGTCGACCGTGCTGAGGGCGACGCGTACACTCCGGACCCCGGGAACACCGGCGACACCAGCTGCGGTCCGCTCGGAACGAGCGATTCGTGCAATGCCGCGAACGTCCCGGCCAACTACCACACCATCAGCTACCTCAACGGCACTGAGAACAACGTCAGCGGTACCAACGAGAACGGTGGCCAGAATTACCTGATCACCGTCCCCGCCGGCAGCACCGTCGACGTCCAGGTCTACAACCCCAGTTTCGCCCCCAACACCGACGACAACAACAACAACGCCGACTACACCCTGCATGAGGATGACGGCGACTTCCCCGACGACTGCTCGAGTGCCAACGGCAGTGCCTGTGGCACCGCCCAGCCGGTGCAGGCGACCGGGACAACTCAC
>JBEKAP010000188.1:0-4685 GCA_050015875.1 Candidatus Dormibacteria bacterium
CAGCTGTGCCGCGGCCGTCTGGTTGTCCGATGTCCCGACCTTGGCGGAGACCATCAGGTCCGCGGGCATCACGAATCTCGGTGGCGCCATCCGCTGGCTCGGGACGGATGTGGCGGCGGCAGCCTCCACCGGTTCGGGCTCCGTTGGCTGGGCGGTGAGCTCCGCCTCCTCGGCGGCGAGATCGGGCTCCTCGGCCGCGAGGTCGGGCTCCTCGCCGGCGAAATCGGGCTCGGCGGCGAACTCGGGTTCGGAGGCGAACTCGGGCTCAGCGGCGACCTCGGGCTCGGGCGCGACGTCCGGCTCCTCGGCGAACCCAGGCTCCGCGGCAGCCTCGAGCTCCGCGGCGAGCTTGGCCTCCGCGGCGAGCTCTGGATCATCCTCAGAGGCGAGCTCGGGCTCCTCCAACGCGGCCTTCGCCGCGAGCTCGGCCACGGCACCGTCCGGCTCCTGCGCCGAGAGCACCTCCTCCGCGGCCAGGTCGGGCGCCTGGACGACGCTCTCCGGCTCCTCGGCGAACGGCTCCGGGCCCGTCAGCTCCGCCAACGGTTCGGCGGTGGCCCGCTCCTGGTCTTCCGTCGGCTCCGCTGGGGGCGCGTGCCGGCTGGACGACGTGATCGCGGCGAGCGCCTCGACGAGCGGTGCCGGTGCTTCCGTGGCGTCTGCGACGAAGGCGTGGTAGGCGGTCTCGGGGAAATGGCTGATCTGGCGCTCTTCCGGGCTCTGTCGGAGGGTGACCCTCGCCCGGGGGTCGCGCAGCAGCTCGGCGAGCCTTTCGGGCGACGCCACCGGCTGCCGATCGATCTCGGTGTACACACCGAGCAGCTTCCCGCCGGCGACGAGGGCGACCCCGCGCATCCCTCCGGTCACCACGATGGCGCTGTCGCGCCGCCGTCCCTCGAGGTCTTCGAGGAGGCTGTCGGCGTTGACCCAGGAGGCGGGCATCTCGCGGTAGACCGCCCGGCAGCGCCAGAGCATGGTGAGCGCCTCGGCGAGCTTGGGTGTCTCCAGCCGGTAGCCGGAGACGCTGCCGTCGCGCGCTCCCATCAGGGCCATGGCCGCGGCCTCGCCGACCATGCGGTCCTCGTCGTCCACCCAGACCGCGTCGATGAGCTGCTGGCGGACGACGACGGCGGCGGCGCGGAGTTTGGGACCGGTCAGGACGACCAGCGCGTCGGGCAGGCTCGGGATGAGAACGTCGAGATGGACGACGCTCGCCGAGGCGTCAGCCCACAGCGACGGTCCGAGCGGCAGCAGCGGGAAGTCCGCCAGGCCGAAGTCGGTCTCGGATTCGGAGCCGCCGTCGCCACCGGACTCGGTCGCGGTGGGCGGGGTCGCGTCACCCGGTGAGGCGGCGCCGGCCAGCTGCAGGAACGGTTCCATCAGCTCGTCGAGGGTGCAGCTGAGCGTCTCGGTCCGCACCACCTCCTTGCGCCAGGGGGAGAGCTGGAAACGGGGTGGCAGCTGCGTTACGAGCGCCGCCAGGGCCTCGGCCCCCTCGAGGCGCCGGCCGCCCACCTCCATGACCGCGTGGTTGGGCTGTCCGAATACGAGAAAGAGGCTTGCCCTGCCGCCGTCCCAGGTGATGTCCAGCGCACCGGTGCGATAGTCGTCTTTGGCTGATGCGAGTTGTCGCAGGAGTTTAACAAAGGGTGCGGCTGTTCCCATCCCGAGATATTCTACGTTTGTGGCTGCAGAAATAATCACAATCGCGTCACTGAAAGGTGGCGTTGGCAAGACGACCACCAGCTACGCGCTGGCGGCGGCTGCGGCAGCCAGCGGCCTGCGTGTCGTGGCCATCGACCTCGACCCCACCGGGGGTCTGAGCAACGCTCTGGAGCGGGCCAAGCGTACCACCAGCATCGCTGACGTTCTGCACGGCCGTGTCACCCTCAGGGAGGCGCTGGTCGACCACCCGCTCGGCATCAAGACCGTTCCCGGCCATCGCAGCCTCAATCACGAGCCCTTGCACGAGCAGCAGCTTCGCGGACTTATCGAGCCTGTGCTTGACGATGTCGACGTGGTGCTGATCGACACTCACCCCCATGAGCCGTCGCTGCTGGGCCCCATGTCGGTGGCCGACCGGATCGTCATCCCGACCGCGCTCGACCTACTCTCGTTGCGGGCTGCCGCGCTGACCGTCGGGCTCGCCGAGCAGCTCGGCGTGCTGGAGAGAATTCGGGGCATTGTTGTCAGTAACGCCAAGCGCCCGCTGTCCCGCATCACCGACTCGCTGCTCAACGGCCTGATCGTGAGCGGCCTGGCCTTCGAGACGGTGCTCTGGTTCTCGTCGGGATGGGTGGTGGCCACCTCAGGGAAGGGGGAGCTTCCCGACCCTCAACTGCTCGACGAGGCCAAGAGCCTGCTCCACGAGGTGGCAACCCGGCCGGTGCCGGCCGCGGCCCTGCGGCAGTTCATCGCCATGGCCCAGGGGCGGTCTCCCGCGGCGACGGCCTCGGCGTAGCCTGCTTCAGCGGCGACCGAAGCGCCAGAAGCCGTGCTGCTCGGCGGCCAGCTGCTCCCGCAGGCTCTCCATCTCCTGCCGAGCGCCACCGAGCGCCACGAGTGCCTCGGCGAGCTCTCGCTCGGCGTGCTGGCGGGCCGCCTCGACCTCCGCGATCCGTCGGGTGAGGTCGGCCATCACCGCGCGGGCGTGCCCGTCTCGGGCTGCCAGCTCGCGCTCGCCGGCCTCAGCGCGCTCCCGCCACCCTGACGCCTCCTGCTCCAGGGTCTGCTGACGCTGGCGCAGGGCCTGCTCCTCGGGGAGACGGCGCTGCTGCTGGGCAGTGAGGGTGATCAGCGCGTCTCGGGACCGCCGCGCCTCCTCGGTCGCCGCCGCGCGGGCCGCCTCCGCCGACCTCAGCTCCGCGCGGATCCGGTCGAGGTCCCGGCGCAGGGCGTCCAGCTCGGCAAGCCCCGCCGCCGGTTCATCGGTCTCTTCGGCGTCCTGAATGCCCGCTCGGAGCTGGGACGCCTGCCGTTCCACAAGCCGGTCCAGGAAGTCCCATTGCTCGAGAAGCTCCTCCTCGGAGTGCTCGGCCGGCTTGGGCTTGCGGGTGGTCACGCGGCATTCATCCCAGGTGACGGTTCGGGTTGCGACGATCCTCTCAGACGGGGCCGGCGAGGCGCGCCGGGTCGACTCCGTGCAGCGCCGAGAGGGCGGGCCTCCGCTCCGATCCGAGGGCGTTCAGCAACTGGTGGACCGGAGTGAGCGACCCGGAGAAGCGGAGCGGCACGGTGCCGGCGCGCAGCGGCCAATCGCGGGGCGGCCCGGGCAGGGTCTCCGGATCCCCGGTGGCGAGCAGGAGGGCGATCTCGGCCTCGGTCACGCCGGCGGCGATCAGGCGGGCCGCGACCTCGATCATCTGGCCGGGCTGCAGTCGGGGCAGGGCATTCCACACCGAGATCAGGGTGGCCTCCGCCTCCTCCAGCTCCCGGACGATGGCGGGGACGTCGGTCAGCCCGAGTCGCCGGGCGACCTCCAGCCGCCGGGCGCCCAGCACCACCTGGAAGCGCGCCCCGTCGACGGGGCGAAGGAGAAGCGGTTCCACGATGCCACGGTGGCGGATGCTGCGGGTCAGTGCCAGGAGGTCACCACCGGGAGGGTCAGGCCACGGCCGGGTGTCGATGTCGCTGCAGGGGATGCGCTCCAGCCGCGACTGGGACGTCGGAGCCAGCCAGCGGGCGAGCGGGCCGGCGCGAAGCGCCAACCGGTTCTGGTCGCTCGGGGAGCCCTCGGCCTCGGAAGGCTCAGACAACCTGCAGGACCTCCTCGGCCAGCTCGCGGTAGGCGACGGCGGCCTTCGAGCCGGGGGCGTAGGCGACGATCGGGACCCCGGCCAGGGATGTCTCCTGGAGCTTCACGGTCGGCGCGATCAGGGTCCGGAAGACGCGCAGCCCGGCCAGGTCGGCCAGCCCGCCCAGAAGCTGCTGGCTGAAGTTGGTTCGGATGTTGACGAAGGTCGGCACCAGGCCCAGCACCTGCAACTCGGGGTTGAGGCGGCTGCGTGCCAGGTGGACGGACCGCAGCACCTCCTTCAGCCCGCGGACGGCGAAGCCGGACATCTGGAGCGGGATGATCACGTAGTCGGTCGCGGCCAGGGCGTTGACGGTGTGGAAGCCGAAGTTCGGAGGCGTGTCGTAGAGGATGAACTCATAGGCGGCGGAGGTCCCGTCGCGGTCGAGGGCGTCGCGAAGGAGCGTCTCCCGGTGCAGCCCCGACGGGAGCTCGGCCTCCGTCGCGGTCAGGTCGGGGGTTGCGGGAAGGACATCCAGGTTTGGCCACTCGGTGGCGACGATCGCCTGCCCGGCCGTGGCACGACCGATGAGCACGTCGCCGAGGCTGGCCCGGAGCTGGTACGGATCCAGGCCCAGTCCGCTCGTGAGGTTGGACTGAGGGTCGCAATCGACGGCCAGCACCCGCCGGCCGCGCTCGGCAAGAGCCGCCGCCAGGTTGATGGCGGTGGTCGTCTTGCCCACGCCACCCTTCCCGGACACGCAGGCGATGCCGATGCCCATGCTCACCTCCGGGGCTGCCGATGTCACCTCACCGTACCTTGGTCGAATCCGGCCGCGGCAGGCGCCCAATTCGCCCCGTCGTATCTTGCCTGCGACAGTGGTGTGGCCGCGCACCTTCGGTCGAGAGGCCGGCGAATGGCGACCTGACCGTTACTCGCTCGCGACCCGGC
>JBEKAP010000189.1:0-4683 GCA_050015875.1 Candidatus Dormibacteria bacterium
ACCTCGGCGCTGGACCCGGAGCTGGTCGGCGACGTGCTCAACGTCATGCGCGATCTCGCCCACGAGGGGATGACCATGATCGTGGTCACCCACGAGATGGGATTCGCCCGCGAGGTCGGCGACTCCCTGGTCTTCATGGACAGCGGGGTGATCGTCGAGGCGGGCAACCCCCGGGACGTGATCGGCAACCCTCGCGAGCAGCGCACCAAGGACTTCCTCTCCAAGGTGCTCTGACGCGGGCCCCGTCGGCAGGCGTCGCCCCCCCGATCGGCCCGGCCCCCAGGTGAGCGCGGCTGCTACCGTTTCCTCACCGGCAGCCCACCCGGAGGACGGCGCATGAGCGAGATCGGCGACAACCTGGCCGTGCTGGTTGCGGCCTGGACCGGCATGTTCCGGTCCGGCAGCAGTCAGTCGCTGGCCGGCGTCCTCGACGAGAACGCCGTCTGGCAGGGCCTCCGGCCGGAGCTGGTGTGCTCGAACCGTTCCCAGGTGCTCGGCATCCTGGGCCGCATGAGTGAGCGTCCGCCCCGGATCACCCGCATCGAGGCCGAGGAGTTTGGCGAACGGGTGGTGATCAGCGTCGAGGGTCCGGACTTCCCGGTCATCTCCGATGCGTCCGACGCTCCGCTGCTGGCGCCGGGGGCTCCCCGCTCGCTGGTCTTCACTTTCCGGGCCGGGAAGGTGGTGAGGATGGAGAGCCTGCCCAGCCGCGACGCTGCGTTTGCCCTCGCGACCTCCTGAAGGTTCCGGGGTCCGGATCTCCACCGACGCGCCGGTGGGGCGCCCGAGCCGTGCCTCACCCCTCGGAGGGGTGGTCGTGACCCCGTTGAGGGCGACCTCGAGGCTCCGACGTCGATGCTTCGAGGCCCGGAGCAGGCCCGCCGGGGGGGCCGTCGCCGCGGGCCACAGGGGCGCCGCCGGCCACCGCGAGGATGACGGCGGGAAGGATCCTCATGGGGAGCCCCGGCGACCGCATCGCACCGGCGGCATCGCGGTGGCGGGAAGGGAGGGATTCGAACCCTCGGAGGAGCTTAACACCCCTCACCCGCTTAGCAGGCGGGCGCTTTCGGCCGCTCAGCCACCTCCCCGCGCGCCCTCAAGTATAGGGTTCGTCGCGGCGGCATCAGCGCCAGATCATGCAGAATCCACAATCTCGCGACCGCCTCATCCGCACCACGGAGGCCTGCCCGCCCTCACCGGGTGGGGCCGGCGTCCGCCACCCAACTTCCAATCGTGAACCCCACTCCTCCCGACCCGGCCGCCGACTTCGCGCGGCGTCTGACTGCGATCGAGGCCCGGCTGCGTGACCTCTCCCGGAGACGGCTGGAGGGCCGCACCCCTCCCGACCCCGTCACCGGGGAGCGGTGGGACGCGGGGCAGATCTGGGCGCACCTGGCCGACTTCGTGCCCTACTGGATCTCCCAGGCGGAGCGGGTGCTGGCCGGGGACCAGTCCGACCCGGTCCCCTTCGGCCGCGCCCGGGCCAGCGCCGACCACATCGCGGCGATCGAGCGCGACCGGCACCAGGGGCCCAACGCGCTCTGGCATGACGTGAAGGAGGATCTGAGCGACCTCCGCGCCTTTCTCGGCGACATCTCCGACCGCGCCTGGCAGACCCGGGGCGCCCACCCCACCCGGGGCGTGATGACCGTCTCCCAGCTCATCGAGGAGCTGCTGATCGGCCACCTGGAGCGGCACGCCGCCCAGTTGGAGGGCCTCCTGGCCGGCTGAGCCGCGGCCGCCGGGGCCCGGCCGCCCGGCCATTGGCGTGGGACACTATTCCCGGCGCACGGAGGGATGCCGGAGTGGTTGATCGGAGCGGTCTTGAAAACCGCAAGGGCCGCCAAGCCCTCGGGGGTTCGAATCCCTCTCCCTCCGCCAAGATTCATTGATGCATAAGGGTTTTCTCACGAGGGTCCCACGGCGAGGGGCCGCTCCGTTTGCGCTGATCTTGGCGGGAGGGGTACGTCGGGTTATTTCGCCGATTATGCTTTCATCTTTCGGATTGGTCCAACTGGGTCGTTTAGCGCGTCGTGTGCAGTGTGCTGATCCTCGAGAGGGTCCCTCCGGTCGCCAGCGCTCATAAGACTGGGGCGATGGACCGCGGGGATGGCTGCCTGTCGATTGCCATCACATGGCCAACGGCTAGTGGTAAGCTATTGGCAACATGTTGGCAACGGCCCGCCCCCAGGATTCCTGGACCGCACCCGATCCCATGCTCGTGCCCGTGGCCGAGGGTGGGCGGCTCTTGCCGTCTATTGGCCGGCTCGACCACTTCGCCGGGCGTTGGCAGAGGCTGAAGTCGCAGGCACCGCAGGAGCTTGAGCGACTCCGGACGGTGGCCACCATCGAGTCCGCCGCTGCCTCGACACGTATCGAGGGCGCGCAATTGGGCAACGAGACGGTGCGAGAGATCCTGCAGGGAATGACGATCGAGAGCTTCCGAGCTCGCGATCAGCAGGAGGTACTCGGCTACCGCGACCTTCTGGAGCTGTTCTTCGAGCAGTACTCAGAACTCACGATCACGGAGAACACCCTCAAGGAATTCCATCGGAGACTCCTCTTCTACTCTGAGAAAGACGCCTACCACCGGGGCGACTACAAACACGCACCCAACGATGTCGAGAGACGTGGCGATGGCCCGCCGGTAGTCATCTTCCGGACGGCGCCGCCAGCGGAAACGACTTGGTGGATGCCTCGGCTGGTCGACGAATTCAACCAGGCGTGGGCTGAAGCGGACCGATGGCACAAGCTCGTGCTGATCGCCGACTTCATCCTTTGGTTCTTGGCCATCCATCCCTTTCAGGACGGCAACGGCCGGTTGGCCCGCGCCCTGACAACGCTGCTACTCCTTCAAGCCGGGTACGAGTATGTGCCGTACGCTTCGCTTGAGGGCATCATCGAGGACAACAAACCCGCCTACTACATCGCGCTGCAAACGTCACAGGTCGCTGCCCGGACCAGCCAGGACGCTTACGGGGACTGGATGAGCTTCTTCCTCGACACCCTCGCCGCTCAGCAGGCGGTCCTCGAGAAGAAGGTCAACGTCATCACTCAGCGCCAGGGTGTGCACGCCATCGGCACCCGCATACTCGAGCTGATCACTCAGCGGGGTGTCATGACAGCGCCGGAGATCGGTGCGGAGCTGCACGTTGCGGGGCGCACCGTGCGCTATCACCTGAACCGCCTCACCGGCCAAGGCCTGCTGGAGGCATCGAAGCCCACCGCTGGCCGGCTGTATTCGCTACCGATCAGCGCCATCAAGCCGACCTCCGGGCCAGGTCCTTTACAGGCTGCGTGGTCGAGCGGGGCTCGATCCGCCGGTGCCTCGCTGATGGCTCCTGCGACCCTAACCCCTCTGGACTTTGACCCCGTCTTTCAGAGTCACGCCTCCTCCATTCCTAACGGCCGGGTCTACGCCTCAGTCGTCGTCGGCAGTGCCTCCCCTGACGGCGCCCCCCTCGGCGACGAGTCGCTTGATGCGTTCGAGCGATTGGCCGAGGCGGTCGCCCCATCCGCGACCGCTGCTCGAGCCACGCCCGAGGTTGCATGGTGGCGACTGCCCGAAGAGCGCACCGCAGACACTTTTCAGCTGTGGCTCTATCCGGGACCGCTCGCCATCGCGCACTGGGCCCTCGACCCTGCCGCAGCACCCACGGACGTGAAGGTGGCCATCCGGATCGCTGCCCTGGTGGGTTACTGGCGCCACGCACTGGAAGCCATGCGAGCATTCTTCGAGAGCCTGCACGTCAACCGCTGCGCCGTGGCCATGACCATCGGAACCTACCCTGCCGCCCGTCCCTACCCTGCGGGGTTTGACTTCGCCCCCTTCCCGTCGCCCGTCCGCTCAGGCGCGGGCGACGTCCCAACGCCGTGGCGGTCGCAATGGGTACAAACGCCGGTCGTGGACCTTGCCGACGAGGCGCTGCTCGTCTCCGCACTCGACCAGGTACTGCGGCACTTCTCCTATCGACATACGGCATCCACCATCGACGCAGTGCTGGCAGCACCTCCCGAGACCTGGGATGTCGCTAACAATGGCGCGAGCGTGGTGGGCGATCCTGACATTTCGTAAACTGCTGGCTGCGAGTGCGAATCTCGCCGTCGTCTCCGGGGTCTGATCAGCCCGTCGCTTCCGCCAACTCCATGTCCCGTACGGGCGGGCGGCCCACAGGATCGTCTGGCATCTCGTCCCAGGTGCGTCCGTCCAACAGGCGACCGGCTCGCTTCTTCTGTACTCCACCCCACTGTTTGAAGAAGAACGCCGACCCTGCGGCAATGCTTTGATCGCGGATGTCCCGGACCCAACGCGCCTCCATCGTTCTTGCCCCATGCCCGCTCTCCCCCCCAACGATCACCCAGTCGATGCCCGTGAGTGGGAGCCCTGGCATCGCATCGAGCAGAGGCTCGCAAGACAAGAAGCGGACGGCCGCCTCGACCCGCTGCAAGTGCCGGATCCTTGAGTAGTAGGCGGGACTCTCAACGCTGACGCCGACCCACACGTTGGGCGGAAGCTCGATGCGCCGAGTAACTCGTTCGAGGCGATCAGCTCGTTTGGTCAGGACCTGGAACTGGTGCCACGAGGCGGCGGCCATTACCTCGAACAGCCTCTGGATGTAGGCCTCGGGAACGTCCGCGTGGAACAGGTCCGACATTGAGTTCACGAAGACTCGCATCGGCCGA
>JBEKAP010000190.1:0-4630 GCA_050015875.1 Candidatus Dormibacteria bacterium
GTCCCGGCGAGGCGGCGGGCACGCCGATGATCTCCGCCTCGACCGCCTTGTGGCGCCTCAGCAACGACACCTCACCTTCCCCCAGCCCAGCGTCCGCCCCCACGGGCACGCCCCTCCTGGGCACAGCCAGGCTAGCAGGATCCGTCCTCTCCTGTCAAACGCTCTGACACCCGCAGAAAGCTGAAGCGCAGCACAGTTTTCTCGTCGCGCCGGTTCCGGCGAACGTCCCAAATAGCGCAGACCAGTCGCGGGGAGGGGTTGAGGTGAGCAGACGCCGAGCGATGCACGGCCCGCCTTTCGCAAACAATGCTCCAAACAGTGCGGTAACGTCTGTAACGCCGATAGCGTCACTCCGTTGAGCAGTCCCATCTCCGTCCCAGTGGCGGACTGCGCCCTCAGCAGGGGAGAGCGCTAGAGTCCCGGCGACCGCCCGCCGATCGTTGGGGAAGACCTATGCGCTGGACAATGCCGCCCGATCGAGTTCCCGAAGCCTGGTTCAACGTGGTGCCGCGGCTGTCGCAGCCGATCGAGCCGCCGCTCCATCCGGGAACCAAGCAGCCGGCGGGGCCCGCCGACCTCGCCCCCCTCTTCCCGATGGCGCTGATCCTCCAGGAGGTGTCGACCGACCCCTGGATCGACATCCCGGGAGAGGTCCTCGACGTGCTGCGCCTCTGGCGCCCGACCCCCCTCATCCGCGCCCGCCGTCTCGAGAAGGCCCTCGACACGCCGGCGCGGATCTACTTCAAGGACGAGTCGGTCTCCCCGGCCGGGTCGCACAAGCCCAACACCGCCGTCCCCCAGGCCTTCTACAACCGTGAGGAGGGGATCAAGCGGATCGCCACCGAGACCGGCGCCGGCCAGTGGGGGAGCGCGCTCGCCTTCTCCTGCTCGCTCTTCGGCCTCACCTGCAAGGTCTACATGGTGCGGGCCTCCTACCAGCAGAAGCCCTACCGGCGGCTGATGATGGAGACCTGGGGCGGTGAGGTCGTGGCCTCGCCGGTGGACCAGCCCGACAGCCCTGGTTCGCTCGGCATGGCGATCAGCGACGCCGTTCGCGACGCGGGCAGCCGAGAGGACACCCACTACTCGCTCGGCTCGGTGCTCAACCACGTGCTCCTCCACCAGACGGTGATCGGCCTCGAGGCCAAGGAGCAGCTGCAGCTGGCGGGCGAGGAGAAGCCGGACCTGGTCATCGGCTGCTGCGGCGGCGGGTCGAACCTGGGCGGCATCGCCCTGCCCTTCGTCCCCGACGCGGGCGTCGAGCTGCTGGCGGTCGAGCCGACCAGCTGCGCCACCCTCACCACCGGGAAGTTCGAGTACGACTTCGGCGACACCGCCGGGCTCACGCCGCTCCTCTCCATGTACACGCTCGGCCACGACTTCGTGCCCCCCTCGATCCACGCCGGCGGCCTTCGCTACCACGGCGATGCGCCGATCATCAGCAACCTGGTGCACACCGGGCGGATGCGCGCCACCGCGTACAACCAGACGGCCGTCTTCGAAGCCGCCATCCAGTGGGCGCGCACCCAGGGGACCATCCCGGCTCCCGAGACGGCGCACGCCATCAGGGCGACCATCGACGCCGCTCTCCAGGCCCGCGAAGAGGGCAAGGAGAAGGTGATCCTCTTCGGCTACTCAGGTCACGGGCTCCTCGACCTGCAGGCATACGACGACTTCCTCACCGGGAAGCTCGCCGGCAGCTGAGACCCGCACGCTCCCATCCCCGGGCGTCCGACCAGCGGACGTCCGGGGCGGGCGCGCCGCCTGCGCCCGGCCAACCGGCCTCGCCCAGGGCAGCCGATGAGGCCTGCCCTTTCCGCGCCGGTCCATGGCCGGCTTGGCGCCGCGTGTTCCGAGCGAACGCCTCAGACGTACGCCTGGCCGGGGACGCCCCACCGCCGAACGCGTTAAGGACATCTCTGTCCCCAAGGCGCTGCGGGAAGGTGGGGACATGGGGAAGGCGGGGGCCGCCGCACGGTGAGCGTGTAGCGGAGCTGAGGCGCAGCCGGCCGGAGATGAGGGGCGCCGGGTCAGAGGGGGAGGCCCTGCTCCAAGTAGCCGAGCGCCGCGTCGATGTCCGGCAGGAAGTCGGTCCAGTCCCGGGTCGGGTCCTCCACCAGCGGCTCCATCGCGACCAGCATCACCCCGAGCACGGCACCGACGAAGGCGCGCACCTGGATGTCATCGGCTGGACGGCCGGCTCGGGCCGCGACCGCTCCGGCGAGCACCTGGAAGGAGCGGACCAGCTCATTGATCCAGCGGGCTCTGACCTCCGGGACCGAGAAGGTGAGGGCCATCCGCACCTTCTCCAGCTCCCGCTCCTCGGGGCTCAACCCACCGGTGATGCCGCCCATGCTGCGGAGCGCTTCGCGGCAGGCCTGCAGCGGCGTGAGATCGGGTGGTAGCCGCAGGAACACCTCCAGCAGCAGCTCGTCGTAGTCGTCGCGGAGGACGACGTCCTCCTTGGTCGGGAAGTAGCGGAAGAAGGTGCTCGGCGAGACCTCGGCGGCCTCGGCGATCTCCTCGACGGTGGCGCCGTCATAGCCACGCTCCCGGAAGAGGCGCATCGCCTCCTGCTGGATGGCGGCGCGGGTCCTCGCCTTCTTCCGCTCGCGGAGCCCGGGATTGCGGCCTTCGATCGCCTCTGATGACGTCATCTCGACCCGATCCTCATTCCACAGACGCGGGGCAGTGCCGCTAGATCGTAGCCGCTCACGACGCCGACCGCGCGGCGGCGGCGTCGACGAGCCGTGGCGGAGCGGCCGAGGCTGCAGCGTCGGCCGGGGACACCGGCCCCACCGCCGGGGTGCGCAGCGGCATGAAGACGAGGGTGAGCACCAGGCCCAGGCAGCAGATCCCCGCCGAAACCAGGAAGGCGGCGTCCATGCCCTGGACGAAGGCCGACTGGACGCCGTGGAGGAGCGCCGGCGAGCCGAGCTGCCGGGCCGCCGCCAGACCCTGGCTCAGCCCCTCCTTCATGGTGGCGACCGCGGCGCCGGGGAGGCCCGCGATCGGCAGGTGCCCCTGGTACACCGAGCTGAGCGCGCTGCCGAACACGGCTGCGCCGAGCGGCCCCCCGACCTTGTTGGTCGCCTGGAGCACGCCGCTCGCCACCCCGCTGCGCTCCGCGTCGATCTGGGCCAGCGCCGCCGACGCCGCGGGGGCGAAGACCAGGCCCAGGCCGAGCCCGCCCACCGCCATCCAGGCCGCCGTGACCCCCTCCCCGGTGGCGAGGGTGGTGGTCGCGGCCCAGAGGGCGGTCAGCCCGAGGATCACGAACCCGAGGCTCATCACCAGCTTGATGCCGATCCAGCGGATGAACTGGGCCGAGGGCACCGCTCCGACGATCAGGCCGCCGATCATGGGGAGGAGGCGGATGCCACTGCCCATCGGGTTCACGCCGGTGATCCCCTGGAAGTACTGAGGCAGCGTGAAGATGACGCCCACCATCACCACCCCGCAGACGGCGAGGAGCAGCACACCCCAGGTGAAGCTGCGCGAGCGAAAGAGGCTGACATCGACGAGCGGCTGGCCCCCGGGGCGTCGGGTGACCAGGAACTCCCAGCGCAGGAAGGCGAGGAGCAGGCCGGCACCGATGATCATCGGCAGGATGGCGCCAAGGCTGCCCCAGCCGTCCTGACCGGCGTGGATCAGGCCGTAGGTGAGGCCCACCAGGCCGGCGGTCGAGAGCGCTACGCCGGCCGGGTCGAGCCCCGGCTTCTCGACGGACCTGCTCTCCGGTACGAGGGCCAGCACCGCCACCAGGCCCAGCAGGGCGACCGGGACGTTCATCAGGAACACCCAACCCCACCAGGCGTGGGTGAGGATGTAGCCGCCGACGATCGGTCCGATCGGCAACGAGACGAAGTTGACCGCCGCCCAGATGCCCACCGCCTTGGGACGCTCCTCCGGGGCGAAGAGCACGGCCAGCGCGGACATGGCCATCACGATCAGTGGCGCCCCGGCGAAGCCGAGCAGGATCCGGGCGGCGAGGAACTCCCCCGAGGTCTGAGAGATGGCGCAGCCGGCGGAGGCGAGCCCGAAGAGGAGCAGGGCGCCGAGCATCACCCGCTTGCGGCCGAACCGGTCACCCAGGAGGCCGGCGGGCAGCATCAGCGCGGCCAGCACCAGCAGGTAGCCTGAGGAGAACCACTGCAGGTCGGACTCGGAAGCGTGGAGCTTGACGGCCAGGGTGGGCAGGGCGACGCTCAGCACGGTCGCGTCCAGCCCGACCGCGAGCACGGCGAGCATGACGCCGCCCAGCGCCCACCACTTGCGGGCGCCGCTTCCGGTGGCGATGGCCGGTGCGTTCATGGCGGTGTCCTCCTTTTGATGCTGACTTCCATCCGATAGTAAGCACCATAGAAGGAACTGTCAAGAGGAAGTCACTTTCAGATTAGAACAAGCCTCTCGCGGTTCGGCCACAATCTGCTCAGCCCATGTCGACCTCGCACCACCCTCCGCCCGACCCGATCGTCGCCCGGCACCAGACGCTCTGCCTCCGGGCCTGCGTGGGCCGGAAGCCATGACGGTGGCGATGGCGCCTCCGCGGCTGGCGGAGCCGTTCGGGGTCATGGCCAAGCCGATCGGGCCCCTCTGCAACCTGGCCTGCGACTACTGCTACTACCTG
>JBEKAP010000191.1:0-4596 GCA_050015875.1 Candidatus Dormibacteria bacterium
CGTCGTCGCCCGGCCCGACACCAACGGCCAGCAGCGCCAGGTGGAGGGCGGCGGTCCCACTCGCACACGCCACGGCATGATCGGCCCCGACCCACTCGGCGAGCCCCCGCTCGAAGCGGGGAACAAACGGGCCCACCGACGAGACCTGGCCGGAAACCACGCATTCGTCGAGATAGTCGCGCTCCCTGCCGAGAAGCACGGGCTCGAGAAGCGGAATGCGGCGCGTGCTCATCTCTGGAAGATCGCCGCGCGGCGCGCATCCACCCGTGGCCGCAACCAGTCAGCGGTCGCGGCAAGACCCGTCTCCAGATCCACCCTGGGCCGCCACCCGAGGATCTCCGCGGCTCGACTGGGGTCGCTCTGGAGCACCGTGACCTCGCTCAGAGACGGTCGAATTCGCTCTATGTCGAGAGCCACGGGCAGCTCGGTCCCGAGCAGTCGCTGCGCACGCTCCACCAGCTCACCGACCGACACCGCCGTGCCGGTACCGAGATGGATGACCTCCCCGGCCGGAAGCTGAGTCGTGGCGGCACGGATGAACCCGTCCACGGTATCGGTCACGTAGGTGAAATCGCGTCGCGGCTCGAGACTGCCGAGGCGGATCGGAGTGAGCCCGGAGAGTAACTGCTCGAGCAGGGTTGGAATGACGGCTCGGGCCGACTGGCGGGGTCCATACGTGTTGAAGGGCCGCAGGACGACGACCGGCACATCGAACGAGCAAGCCCAGGCTTCGCAGAGCTTGTCCGCCGCGATCTTGCTCGCGCTGTACGGAGACTGACCCTTCAATGGATGCTTCTCCGTGATGGGGAGGGCGTCCGGCGTGCCGTACACCTCGCTGGTGGATGCATGCACCATGCGGCTGACACCGTGGCGACGCACCGCCTCAAGGACGTTGTGGGTTCCGATCACGTTGGTCTGGAGGAAGGAGAAGGGGGCCACATAGCTGTAGGGAATGGCGATCAGCGCGGCCAGATGAAGGACCAGGTCCATGCTCTCGACGAGCCTGTCGACAAACGAGGCATCGCGGATGTCACCCAGCCACACATCAAGCTCCGCGCTGAGGTTCGGGTCCAAGTCCTCGAGCCAGCCACGGGAGCCGGTCGATGTGTAGAAGCAGAGGGCGCGGACGTGGGCGCCTTCCCTGAGAAGGCGCTCCACCAGATGGCTGCCGATGAATCCATCGCCTCCCGTGACCAGAACGCGACGGCCTTGGAGATTCACTCGAAAAGGCCCTCCTCGCCTCGCACGCGGTGGAGATCGGCGGGACGTCCGATGTCACTCCAGCCGGTTCCGACAGGGTGGGTGTGCACGTGCTCCCCACGGGCCAGGCACGCGTCAACCAGCTGAGTCATCAGGTAGTCGCCGCTCCTCGGGATGCGCGCCAGGAGCGCGGGATCGAGGGCGTAGATGCCGGCGTTGACGGTCCAGCTCACCACCGGCTTCTCGCGGATGGAGAGGAGGCGATCGTCCTCGAGGGCGACGAGGCCGAAGGGGACCTGATGCGCGTAATCGGTGACGCCGACCGTCAGCGTGGCATGGGCTGCCCCGTGCGCGGCAAGCAGCTCACCGACGTTGAAGTCGGTGAGGAGGTCGCCGTTCATGACGAGGAGTGGATGGGCGCGCCAGGCGCCCATCTCGGGGAGCAGCCTGAGCGCACCGGCGGTACCGAGAGGCTTGTCGGGATCTTCGCGGAGGTAGTCGATCGAGCAGCCGAAGTCGGCGCCATCGCGAAAGTAGCCCTCGATGAGGTCAGCCATGTGGTTGACGGCCAGGAAGATGGTCCGAATGCCCCCGCCCACCAGATGGAGCACGATGCGCTCCAGGATGGGCCGATGGGCGACCTCGACCATCGGTTTGGGGATGGTGGCGGTGTACGGGCGAAGCCGCGTGCCACGGCCGCCAGCCATGATGACGGCGGCGTTGGGGCACTCCTGGACGGTCAGCATGTCACGCAGCAGATGCAGTCCGATGAGACGTTGGGCACCGTCGGTGATGGGAATCTGGCTGATGTGCCGAGCCTGCATCAGGTCGAGGACCGCGGCGCGGTCCAGGTCCGGGCGCACGGCGATGTAGTCGCTGGTGACGTAGCTGTCGATGGGTGATTCGAGGGTTGCGCCGGACAGCATGGCGCGCCGGATGTCCCCGTCGGTGAGAGTGCCGACGAGACGCTCGGCCTCGTCCACCACGAGGGCGATGGCGGCGCCGCCGGCTTCGATCGCCTCGATGGCCTCGCGGAGCGTGGACCCGGAAGTGACGCAGAGCGCGGAGAGTTGTGGCTGCACGGAGACGAGGCGAGAATACCGGGCAGGGCTCAGCATCGGCGGCCCGTGAGGCCTTTGCCACACCATCGTGTCATCGGTGGTTCACCGAACGCGGCATAGGCGGCAAACGGGCCCTATCGTCTGGCCAGCAGTGCCCCGTCCGGCGAGGGCCATGGGATCACTCCGGTGCCCGGCCCTGATCCACGAACCTCTTGTGCAACAGCCCGACACGGTCTGCTTGCAGCAGGATGTCCCGTATGCGCTCCGAGGCGTGACCGTCGCCGTACGGGTTGACCAGCCCTCCCAGTGATGCGCGGAAGCTCGGATCCAGGGCTCGGTGAATAGCCTCGCGCACCTGCGTGCGTTCGCCGGGGACGTCGATGACGTTGATGGCATGCACCCGTCCCCGCTGCCGGTCGCCCACGTTCACCACCGGCGTCTTGAAAGTCGGAGCCTCGATTATCCCACTGGATGAGTTGCCCACCACGACGTCGGCTCTGGCGAGGAGCGACGCATACAGGGGCCCGAGCACTGGAAGGACGTGCACGGTCGGATCGTGCGCCGCCCATCGTTGCAATCGGGCGACGATCTTCGGGGCTCCCGGCTCGGCCCCCGGATGGGTTGCGATGATGGTTCGCGCCCCTTCTAGGCTCGTCACGATCGCCTCGAGCTCCGGCTCCAGCAGCTCGGGTGTGAGGGTGGGAGGGTGATAGGTCACCAGGGCCAGCGGAGGCTCGAGGGGAAAGCCGAGCTCACCAGCCTGCCCAGGGGATGTGCGCCCAGCCGCCTCGACGAGGCCATCCAGCTCCGGTTCCCCCGTGACCGTGACGCGCCAAGGCTCCTCACCCATCTGCAGCACCCGCTGCGCCGCCTCTTCGGTGGTGCAGAGATGCAGATGCGAAAGCTTGGTGAGCGCGTGCCGCACGGCGTCATCGAAGGCACCTTCGGTGACATCGCCGCCCGATACGTGACCGATGGGGAGACCCAGGAGCAGGAGGCCGTGTGCGAGGGGCAGAAGTTCGTGCCGGTCACCCATCAGCACGACGATGTCGTTGGGCACCGACACCGCGGCGTCGATCGCGGCCAGGGCGAGCGCATGGGCGGCGTCCGCCAACTCGTTCACGTTACGTGCCTCGGAGAACCCGCATGGCACTATGCGGCTGGGCACCTGGTTGAGCAGGTCCGAGCCGGATGGATTCCATGCCGCGGCAGCAGCGTCGGTCAGGAGCACGCGCACCGATGCCCGGTCGGCAGCGGCCAGAGCCAGAGCCACCTGGGAGAGGCCACGCGCATCCCCGCGGCTGGTGGCGACGATCAGGATGTTTCGCAGAGGATCTGGCACCGCGGCTAGTATCCACCGCACCGGCGCCGCTTGGGGCGTGGCGGACGGGGAGCGGGCGCCGGTGTGACCGTCGCCCGAGCCCTGGTTGATTCCGGACCCGTCGTCGCCGCGGACGCTTCCCGCGGTCGGCTCAGCCGGCTTTCGCAGCGAACGCCGCCACGGCCTTGGCCACCTCGGCCGGGCGCTGCACCGGGAGATCGTGTCCGCCGTCCACCCACGCACTCTGGGCGCGTGCACCGAGCACGTCCTGGGCCCGCTGGATCGACCGGGCCTTCTCCTCGAGCGGCCACGGTCCGGTGAGCGCCGGCACGAAGAGCACCGGGCACGCGACCCGGGCCATCAGCTCATAGGCGTCCAGCTCGTACAGCCGCTGGGCGATCTCCATGTGCTGGGTCATCGGCAGGCGGGGGCGCACGGTGCCGTCTCCCACGTCCTCGAAGTTGCCGAGGAGGATCTCCGCGGCCGCCTCAGGGTCCCCGCCGTCCGCGAGCGGTCCGCTCTTCGCCCATCCGCGGACCGCATCCTCGGTGATGTCGGAGATCCGAGGCGGGCGGAGGCGCTCCTCAGCGTCGGCCCAGGTGGGGAAGCGCTCCCGCATCGAGCCGGCCCCGCCATCGACGCAGACGCACCCGGCGGTGCGCTCCGGCAGCGCCGCGGCGAACCACAGGGCGACCGATGCCCCCCAGCTGTGGCCGGCGACGATGACCCGCTCCAGGCCCGCCGCGTCACAGAGCCCGCGCAGGTCCTCGACCACCTCGGCGAAGGAGTACCCCGTCTCGGGCCGGTCGGATCGGCCGTGGCCGCGCAGGTCGGGAGCGATGACCCGCCACCGCGGGCCGAGCCGCGCTGCCACGAGGTCCCACCAGCGAGCGTTGCTCGCCAGCCCGTGAAGGGCGAGGATCGGAGGGCTGCCGCCCGGGTGATCGCGCACCGAAAGGTGCTGGCCGCCGCAGTCGACGAGATACTCGCGCACGCCGGTCATTCTGGCATCCG